>NZ_JBKBOV010000004.1:0-179662 GCF_046293535.1 Massilia sp.
ACTATTACAACCACAACCGCATCAAGCTCAAGTTAAAAGGCCTGAGCCCTGTTCAGTACAGGACTCAGGCCTTGGCTGCCTAGAGAACTTAACCGTCCAACTTTATGGGGTCAGTTCAGACCGAGGCTTTTTCTGTTTGGTAGGACGATTACTGCTTGACCGCTTCCACCTGGATCGCCAGCTTCACTTCCGGCGAGAAGGCCGGCAGGCCGAAGGTGATGCCGTAGTCGCCGCGGTTGAAGGTCGCGCTGGCGTCGGCGCCGCACACTTCGCGCTTCAGGCGCGGGTGCTCGATGCACTTGAAGCGGTTGATGGTCAGGGTCAGCGGCTTGGTCACGCCGTGCAGGGTCAGTTCGCCCTGGGCCGAGGTCGGCACGTCGCCGGTGAAGGTGATCGATTTGGCTTTGAAGGTTGCAGTCGGGAATTTCTCGACATCGAAAATGTCCGCCTTCTTGGCGTGCGCGTTCATGCCTTCGTGGCCGAAGTCGATGCTGGTGGTGTCGATGACGATGTCGATGGTACCGGTCTTCTTCGCGCGATCCAGGGTCACGGTGCCGTCGGTCTTGTTGAACTTGCCGCGCCAGACCGAGATGCCCATGTGGTCGGCTTCGAAGCTCGGGTAGGTGTGGCTCGGGTCGATCTTGTAGGTGTCGGCCGCGAAGGCGATGCCGGCGCCGAGGGTGCTCGATGCGGCCAGGGCTGCGATCAGGTGCTTGATTTTCATGAACGATTCCTTGCGTGTGTTGAGGTGAGGATGAGGTGATTACTGGCCCGCAGTGACGCGGAACTTGATGACGACTTCATCGGCGACCATGCTCGTGTCCTTCCACTCGCCTTCGCCGATGTTGAAGGCCAGCCGCTTGATCGGCAGCTGTCCTTCGAATACCTGTTTGCCGCCTTCCGTTTTCACGCTCAGCGGGAAGCGGACGTCGGCGCTGCGGCCCTTGATGGTGAGCTTGCCGCTCACGTTCAGCTTGCCGGCGCCGGCCGGGGCGATCGCGGTCGACACGAAGCTCGCCTTCGGGAACTGGGCGGTGTTGAACCATTCCTTCTTGGCGACCTCCTTGTTGTAGTCCGGGTCGCCCAGGTCCAGGCTGGCGGTCTGGATCTCCACGTTCGCCTTCGAGGCGGCCGGCTTGGCGGCGTCGTAGTCGATCTGCGCGGTGAACTGCTTGAACTTCGCCTCGACCGGTACGCCCATCTGCTTGAAGGTGGCCGTCACGCTGCTTTTCGCCGGGTCGGTCTTCAGGGGTGCCGCGATGGCGACGGCGCTGGCCAGCACCGAGGCCAGCAGCAGGCCTTTCATTGGTTTCATCAAGACTCCTTACGGGTAGAGAAAGGCAGCATGCGCGCCATCACGCCGTCGCGGTCGACGATCAGGTGCTTGAACGCGGCCGCCACGTGCAGGCCGACGAGCAGCGCCAGCAGCATGTTGAGCCAGTAGTGAACGTCCTTCAGGACGACTTTCAGGGCCGGATCCGGGCCCATCAGCACCGGCAGCTCGACCACGCCGAACCAGACTACCGGATAGCCGGTCGCCAGGCTGTAGAAATAGCCGGACAGGGGCACCGCGAACATCAGGATGTAGAGCAGCCAGTGCAGGCCATGGGCGGCGCCGCGCTGCCAGGCGGGCATCTCGTCGGCGTAGGCCGGAGGATGGCGCAACAGGCGCCACAGCAGGCGCAGGGCGGCCAGCGACAGCACCGTCACGCCGGCCCATTTGTGCCAGTTGAAATACTTGAGCTTGGTCGGAGTGATGCCCGGGATGTCGGTCATGACCAGCCCGAGCGTGAAGGTCCCGATGATCAGCAGGGCGATCAACCAGTGCAGGACGATGGCCGGGATGGTGTAGCGATGCATAAAGATTATATTTTGGAAAGTCGTACGTGTTAGAACTAACTATACCAGTCTTCGCTGCATGCTGCTGAAAAGGGATATTTTTCCGCCGAGTACACTAGCACGGATTGCAAAAGCTGCACAGCGGTGATGTCCGGAATGTAAAATCCGACAAACGTATTGTTTATCAGAGATAACTGGCGACAACATCGAATGCCAGGGAGCAAAAATATGAATGTCGGATCATCGCTGCGCTGCCACTTCCCGGGGCCATCCAAGCAACTGGCTGCGGCCTGCTTCGCCCTGGTGCTTGCGCTCGGCGCGCAGGCGGAAGAGCCCGTTCGCCGCTCCGACAACCTGGCCGACCTGTCGATCGAGGAACTGGCCAACATCCCGGTGATGTCGGTGTCCAAGCGCCCCGAACGCCTGCAGGACGCCGCCGCGGCGGTATTCGTCATCACCGCCGAGGACATCCGCCGTTCCGGCGCCGCCACCCTGCCGGAAGTGCTGCGCCTGGCTCCGAACCTGCACGTGGCGCGCATCAATGGATACAGCTACTCGATCAGTGCGCGCGGCATGAACCAGAGCGGCAACAGCTATTCGAACAAGCTGCTGGTGCTGATCGACGGCCGCTCCGTATATACGCCGCTGTTTTCCGGCGTGTTCTGGGATGCCCAGGAAGTGCTGCTCGAAGACGTCGAACGCATCGAAGTGGTCAGCGGCCCGGGCGGCGTGCTGTGGGGCCTGAACGCGGTCAACGGCATCATCAACATCAGCACCCGTTCGGCGCGCGACACCCAGGGCAGCCTGGCGGCGGTGCAGGCCGCGACCGACGGCGCCACCGTCTCCTACCGCCACGGCGGCACGCTCGAGAATGGCGTCGCCTGGCGCGTGTTCGGCAAGACCACCCGGCGCGAGGACAGCGAACTGGCCAGCGGCACTCCGGTCGACGACGCCTACCGCCGCAGCCTGGTGGGCGTGCGCGCCGACTGGGAGCGTGGACCGGACCGCTTCAGCCTGGTCGGCAATGCCTATCGCGGGCGCTTCGACCAGCCGGCGCCGGGCGAGATCGCCGCGCCCGGCGTGCCAACCACGCTGGGCCGGGTGCGCTCGGATGGCGTCAACCTGAGCCTGCGCTGGGAGCGTGCGTTGGACGATGGCGCCAGCCTGATGGCGCAGGCGTATTTCGACCACACGCTGCGCCGCACCGAGCCGCTGTTCGGCGAGCGCCTGTATACCAACGACCTGCAGTTCCAGCACACCCTGGCGCCGGCCGGTCGCCATCGCATCGTCTGGGGCGCGAATGTCCGCCACAGCCGCGACCGCGTCGACAATACGGCGACCATCGCCTTCCTGCCGGCGCGCACCACCCAGCAATGGGCCAGCCTGTTCGCCCAGGACGAGATCACGCTGCGCCAGGACTGGTACCTGACCCTGGGCAGCCGCCTCGAGTACAACGAATACACCGGGACCGAATGGCTGCCGAGCGCGCGCCTGTCGTGGCGCCTGTCGCCCCAGCATGCGCTGTGGGCGGCGGCCTCGCGCACCGTGCGCGCGCCGTCGCGCCTGGACGTCGACGCCTTCCTGCCGGGCCGCCCGCCCTACCTGCTGCGCGGCGGGCCGCGGGTAGCGGGCGAGGTGGCCCGGGTGTTCGAACTGGGCTACCGCGGCAACCCGGTGCCGGCGCTCGCGTATTCGGTCACCCTGTTCCACCACGATTACGACTACCTGCGCACCACCGAGACCAATCCGGCCGGCTTCATCACCTTCGACAGCCTGATGGAAGGGCGCTCGAGCGGCATCGAGGCCTGGGGCAACTGGCAGGCGGCCGAGCGCTGGCGCCTGTCGGCCGGCTGGACCGCCATGCACCAGAAGCTGCGCCTGAAGCCGGGCAGCACGGACGTGGGCGCCACCCGCGTGGCCAAGCGCGATCCGGCGCATACCTTCCAGCTGCGTTCGGTCTACGGCATCGACGACCGGCGCGACGTCGAGCTCACGCTGCGCAAGGTGGCGGGCAAGTCCTTCCCCGACGTGCCGTCGTATACGGCGCTCGATGCGCGCTTCGGCTGGCGCATCCGGCCGGGCCTGGAGCTGGCGCTGACCGGCGAGAACCTTACCGGCGGGCATGGGGAATACGGGACGATCCTGTACCGGGCCGAGATCGAGCGCCGGCTCGGTGTGAAGGTGATGTGGGAGTATTGACCGTAGGGTGGACGGCGAAGCCGTCCACCCTACAAAATCAGATCGCGGCAGCGAGTTGCGCCGCCAGGCCGGTGTAGTTCGCCGGCGTCATTTGCAGCAGCAGGTCCTTGGCGTCCTGCGGAATCGCCAGCTTGCCGATGAACTCCTGCAGGGCTTCGCGGGTGATGCCCTTGCCGCGGGTGAGTTCCTTGAGCTGCTCGTACGGATTCTCGATGCCGTAGCGGCGCATCACGGTCTGCACCGGCTCGGCCAGCACTTCCCAGCTCGCGTCCAGGTCGGCTTCCAGGCGGGCCGCGTTCACTTCCAGCTTGTTCAGGCCGCGCAGGCAGCTGTCATAGGCCAGCAGCGCGTAGCCGAAGCCGACGCCGATGTTGCGCAGCACGGTCGAATCGGTCAGGTCGCGCTGCATGCGCGAGACCGGCAGCTTCTCTGCCATGTGGCGCAGCACCGCGTTGGCCAGGCCCAGGTTGCCCTCCGAGTTCTCGAAGTCGATCGGGTTGACCTTGTGCGGCATGGTCGACGAACCGATCTCGCCGGCCCGCAGCTTCTGCTTGAAGTAACCCAGCGAGACATAGGTCCAGATGTCGCGGTTCAGGTCGAGCAGGATGGTGTTGGCGCGCGCGATGGCGTCGAACATCTCGGCCATGTAGTCGTGCGGCTCGATCTGGATGGTGTAGGGGTTGAAGACCAAGCCGAGGCGGTTCTCGATGACTTCTTTCGAGAAGGCTGGCCAGTCGAAGCCCGGGTAGGCCGACAGGTGCGCGTTGTAGTTGCCGACCGCGCCGTTCATCTTGCCGAGGATCTCGACGTCGGCGATGCGCTTGACGGCGCGCTGCAGGCGCGCGACCACGTTGGCGAATTCCTTGCCGAGGGTGGTCGGGCTGGCGGTCTGGCCGTGGGTGCGCGACAGCATCGGCAGGGATGCATTGGCGTGCGCGATCTCGGTCAGCTTGGCAATGATGGACTGCAGGGCCGGCAGCAGCACGCCATCGCGCGCGGCCTTGAGCATCATGCCGTGCGAGGTGTTGTTGATGTCTTCCGAAGTGCAGCCGAAGTGGATGAATTCGCTCGCCGCCACCAGTTCGGGCACGTCCTTCACCTGCTCCTTGAGCCAGTATTCCACCGCCTTGACGTCGTGGTTGGTGACGGCCTCGATCTCCTTGATGCGCGCCGCCTCGAGGTCGCCGAAGTTCGCGGCCATGCGCTCGAGGTGAGCGTTCGCTTCGCTCGAGAACGGCTTGATCTCCGGGAAGCCTGCCTGCGACAGCGCCTGCAGCCAGGCGATTTCCACCTTCACGCGGTGGTGCATGAAGCCGGCTTCGGACAGGATCGGGCGCAGCTTGTCGGTTTTCGACGCGTAGCGGCCGTCCAGCGGGGACAGGGCCGACAGGGTAGCCGATTGGGCAGGGGAGGGGACGGTAGAGGTCATGGCGGGCGGTCCGTGCAAAAACGCGGATTTTACCATCGGGCGGCCCGCGCGGCCTTGCGCGGGCTGTCCTGGCGGGCCGTGCCCAGGCCGGTCTGGCGCAGACAGGCGCCGAAATCGCGATGCTATACTGGCATCCAATCCTCTTATTCGGGCATGTATGAAACTCATCGGTTCCTTCACCAGTCCCTATGTGCGTAAAGTCCGCGTCGTGATGGCGGACAAGAAGCTCGATGTCAGCTTTGTGCAAGAAAACGTGTGGGTCCCGGAGACCACCATCCAGCAGGTCAACCCGCTCGGCAAGATCCCCTGCCTCGTGATGGAAGACGGCAGCACGCTGTACGACTCGCGCGTGATCGCCGAATACCTCGACACCATCTCCCCGGTCTGCAAGCTGCTGCCGCCGAACGGTCGCGAGCGCACCGAAGTCAAGGTGTGGGAAGCGCTGGCCGACGGCGTGCTCGATGCCGCGATCCTGGTCTTCCTCGAGCGGCGCGAGCGCTCCCCGGAGCAGCAGAGCGCCAAATGGATCGAACGCCAGATGGGCAAGGTGCACGCCGGCCTGCGCGAGATGTCCACCCGCCTGGGCGATGCGAGCTATTGCATGGGCATCCACTACACGCTGGCCGACGTCGCCGTCGGCTGCGCCCTGGGCTGGCTGGCTTTCCGCTTCCCCGACATCGACTGGCGCGGCGACTACCCCAACCTGGCGCGCCTGGCCGACAAGCTCGCCGAGCGTCCGTCGTTCCGCGACACCGTTCCTTTCGTCGCGTGAACGCGCCTGCCACCACCGTCGTCTTCGGCGAAGCCCTGGTCGACGACTTCACCACCGAGCAGGTGGTGGGCGGCGCGCCCTTCAACGTGGCGCGCCACCTGGCCGCCTTCATGGCGCCGCAGCTGATGCTCACCCGCATCGGCAACGACAAGCCCGGCCAGGCGGTGCGCGCCGAATTCGAGCGCTTCGCGATGAGCGAGGCCGGCCTGCAGGTCGATGCCATCGAGGAAACCGGCCGCGTGCTGGTCGAGCGCGGCGCCCGTGGCGGCCACCGTTTTACCATCCTGCCGAACCAGGCCTACGATTTCATCGACCGGAACCAGGCCGAGGCGGCGCTGGACGCATTGCCAGGCGCCCAGCCCGGCATCTTCTATTTCGGCACCCTGGCCCAGCGCCACGAGCGCTCGCGCGCCACCCTGATGGCGCTGCTGCGCGCCACGCCGGCCTTGCGCTACCTCGACCTGAACCTGCGCGAAGGCCAGGTGGAGGAGCGCACCGTCACGCGCTCGCTGCAAGAGGCGAACGTCGCCAAGGTCAACGAGGAAGAGTTGCAGGCGATGTTCGGCTGGTACTTCCAGATCAAGCCGGACGCTCCTGCGCTGGCGGCCGAAGAAGTGCACGCCTCATGCCGGGCGCTGCTGCAGATGTTCTCGCTCGACGCGCTGATCGTCACGCTGGGGCACCGCGGTTCGGTGTACTTCGGCGCGGACGGGCAGGTGCTGATGCACCGCGATAACCCGGCGCCGCCCTTTGTCATCGACACGGTGGGGGCGGGGGATGCCTTCTCGGCGATTTTCCTGTTGGGGAAGATGCGCGGCTGGCCGCTCGAGCTGTCGCTGGCGCGGGCCAACGAGTTCGCGGGGGCGATCTGCGCGATTCCGGGGGCGGTGCCGCGCGACCTGGGCTTTTATGACGGGTGGATGAGGAAGTGGCGCTAGCGCTTGCTGGCAGACTTCGATCCCCGCCTGCGCGGGGATGACGGCTTCAAGCCAACAACTTCTGATACGTCGTTCCCGCGCAGGCGGGAACCCAAGTGCATGCAGCGCAGCGTTACTCGCTGATCTGGCTCTGCAGGTAGTTCTGGATGCCGACCTTCACGATCAGGTCCAGCTGCGTCTCCAGCCACTCGATGTGTTCCTCGGTATCCTCGAGGATCATCAGGAACAGGTCGCGGGTCACGTAGTCCGCCGCCGCTTCCGCCGCCGCGATGCCTTCCTTGACCGTCACCTGGGCCGCGCGCTCGAGCTTGAGGTCGCATTCCAGCATTTCCTGGGTCGATTCACCGATCAGCAGCTTGTGCAGCGCCTGCAGGTTCGGCAGGCCGTCGAGCATCAGGATGCGGTCGATCAGCTTGTCGGCGTGCTTCATTTCGCCGATGGATTCGTCGTACTCCTTCTTCGCCAGCTTGCCGAAGCCCCAGTGGCGGTACATGCGCGCATGCAGGAAGTACTGGTTGATCGCGGTGAGTTCGTTGGTCAGCTGTGCGTTCAGCAGACGAAGAACGTTCTGGTCGCCTTTCATGTGATGCCCTTGATGATGTTGAATGGGCTCCATGATAACAAACAAGGAGGGCGGTTTTGGGTCGAAAACGCCGAAAAAGTCCGGGGAAATGCAGTGAAAATCGAAAAAACTGGGGGGAATGACAAGCGTTCTCGTTCCGCTGTGCGAACGCTTCTCAGTACCGCGGCACGGGCGAAAAAAAGCCCCGCGCTGGCGGGGCATGGAGAGAGACGGTGGTGAAAGTTCAGGCCGCCTGCGGGACGCGGCGCACTTCGGTGATCGTGGTTTTGCTGTCGATGTGCTCGTGCAGGACTTCGCGTGCATAGCTCACGCACTTGCCGCACATGGTGCCGACGCCCAGTTCCTTGCGCAGTTCCGCAACGGAGTTGATGCCCAGGTCGACGGCCTGGCGGATTTCGCGGTCGGAGATGTTGTTGCAGACACAGACGATCATCGTTTCGGTTCCTTGAGACTCGGTCGAGCCACACTTGTTCACTTGGCATTTAAATGAGAATCAATCTCATTCGTGTTCTATTCTCCGTAAACTCGGCGGCGTTTGCAACAGGAATTTTGGGCTCAGCTGCCTTTTCTGTGATCTTTCTTTCGGGTGTGATCAAACCGCAAATAGAAATAATTCGCATTTAGGTTTATGATGCAGGTTATCTGTCTCATCAGCGCTACACTTACTGGACGCGACCATGACTCTTGCTCCCTCCCTCACCACGCTCGACGCCCTCCCGGCCGGCCAGAGCGCTACCGTGATCCACCTGGCGCCGCCGGCGCAGCAGGGCGGTTTCGACGTCCAGCGCCGCCTGATGGAGCTCGGCTTCGTGCCGGGCGAACGCATCCGCGTGCTCAAGCGCGTGCTCGGCGGCCCGCTGGCCGTCAAGGTCGGCGAATCGACCTTCGCGCTGCGCCGCTTCGAAGCGGCCCTCGTGTCGATCAAGCCGGAATAAGCGGATGGGTGTCATGGAACAACAGGTGGCGTCGCGCGCGCCCCTGGTCGCACTGCTCGGCAATCCCAACTGCGGCAAGACCGCGCTCTTCAACCGCCTGACCGGTTCGCGCCAGAAGGTCGCGAACTACGCCGGCGTGACCATCGAACGCAAGGAAGGCAGCTTCACTTCGCCGGCGGGGCGGCCTTTTCGCGTGCTCGACCTGCCGGGCGCCTACAGCCTGAGCGCCCATACCCCGGACGAAGCCATCACGCGTGACGTGGTGGCCGGCCTGCGCGCGGGCGAAGCGGCGCCGGATGCGGTGCTGTGCGTGGTCAATGCGACCAATCTACGCCTGAACCTGCGCATGGTGCTCGAGCTCAAACGCCTTGGGCTGCCGATGGTGCTCGTATTGAACATGGTCGACGTCGCCAAGAAGCGCGGCATCAGCATCGATACCGCCAAGCTGTCCGCCGCGCTCGACATGCCGGTGGTGGAAACCGTCGCCATCCATGCCCACGGCGAAGAGGCCCTGCTGGCCCAGCTCGACCGCATGGCCTTCGATACGAAGGTGGAACCCAAGCCGCTGTCCGCGATCGACGCCGTGCCGGTCGAGGAAACCCAGCGCGAAGTGCGCCGCATCATCGAGCTCGCCGTCGCGACCGAAGGCGACCGCGGCAACCTGACGGAAAAGATCGACAACGTGGTGCTGCATCCGGTGGCGGGGCCCGTGATCCTGGCCAGCCTGATGTTCCTGATCTTCCAGGCTGTGTTCAGCTGGGCCGGCACGCCGATGGACCTGATCGAGGCGGGCGTGGGCATCCTCGGCGAGCAGGTCGGCGCGCTGCTGGGCGAAGGCGTGCTGCACAGCCTGATCGTGGACGGCATCATCGCCGGCGTCGGCAGCGTGCTGGTGTTCCTGCCGCAGATCCTGATCCTGTTCTTCTTCATCCTGCTGCTGGAAGACGTGGGCTACCTGCCGCGCGCCGCCTTCCTGCTCGATCGCATCATGGGCAGCGTCGGCCTGTCGGGCCGCGCCTTCCTGCCGCTGCTGTCCTCGTTCGCCTGCGCGATCCCGGGTGTCATGGCCGCGCGCACCATCCAGAACCCGCGCGACCGCCTGGTGACGATCATGATCGCGCCGCTCATGACCTGCTCGGCGCGCCTGCCGGTGTACGCGCTCCTGATCGCCGCCTTCATCCCGGACCGTGAAGTGGCCGGCCTGATGAACCTGCAGGGCCTGGTGCTGTTCGTCCTCTACATGGCGGGTATCCTGAGCGCCATGGCGGTGGCCTGGTTCATGAAGCGCCGCAGCGACTACAAGCAGCAGCCGCTCATGATGGAACTGCCGGCCTACCACTGGCCCCAGCCCGGCGCGCTGGCCTCCGGCCTGTGGGAGCGTACCAAGATCTTCCTGAAGCGGGTCGGTACCCTGATCCTCACCATGATGATCCTGCTGTGGGTGCTGTCGAGCTTCCCGGGTGCACCGGAAGGCGCGACCCATCCGCCGATCTACTACAGCGTGGCCGGCATGATCGGCCGCGCGCTGGAAGTCATCCTGGCGCCGATCGGCTTCGGCTGGGAAATCGGGATCGCCCTGGTGCCGGGCATGGCCGCGCGCGAGGTCGCGGTCGGCGCGCTGGCCCAGGTCTACGCCCTGTCGGGCGGCGACGAAGCCGCCAACGCCCTGGCGCCGCTGGTTGCCCAGTCGTGGTCGCTGGCGACCGGCCTGGCGCTGCTCACCTGGTACATCTACGCGCCGCACTGCCTGCCGACGCTGGCCACGGTGGCGCGCGAAACCGGCAGCCGCCGCCATGCCTGGATCATGGCCGGCTACATGTTCGGCCTGGCCTACGTGGCCGCCTTCATCGTCTACCGCACCACCTTGTTCTTCACAGGGGGCTAGGGCATGTGGCAGGAGCTGGTGGCAGGAATCATCGTCGCGCTGGCCGTGCTGTACACCGGCGCGAAATACCTGCCGGACAGCTGGCGGCGCGCGATCGTGCGCCGTTTCTCCCAAGGCGGCCGGCAATCGAGGCTGGTCAAGTGGCTGGATACCTCGGCCAGCTGCGGCAGCGGCTGTAACACGTGCGCTACCCGCGGGCCGGCCGAGCCCGCGCCGCCGCCCGGCAAAGGCAACGGCAAGGTCATCAGGATCCACGAACGCCGCTAGCGGCGCTTCAGGGCACTGCCACGCTGACGACGTGCCAGACGCCGCCCACGCCGTCTCCCGTCTTGTCTCCCGCCTTCTTGTCTTTCACAAAGGTGTACAGCGGCTTGCCGCCGTGCGCCAGCTGCTTGCTGCCGTCCGCGCGCGTGACCACGGAGTAGGGCGGGCGCGGCTTGCCCTGGGCCTTCACGGGCGGCCAGTTTTTCGCGCAGGTGGCGACGCAGCTGCTCTTGCCGCTCCCGGCTTCATCCTTGTCGTAGGTGTAGACGGTCATGCCGGCGGCGTCGACCAGCACGCCGTTCGCGGCCTTGAGGGGCGGCGCATCGGCGCCGATGGCAATGCCAGACAGGAACAGGGCAACGGCAACACAGGTAAGGCGAAGCAGGGTCATGATGTCCTCCCGGTAGCGAATGCCTGAATAGACAACGGTTTCGGTCAGCCGTTCCGTTCAAGTTCCTCGACCGCGCCGATCAGCCGCTGCGCATCATAGGGCGCATGCACCTTGATGTCGTTGTCGAAGTAACAGTAGACGTCGCGCGCTTTGGCCTTCGGCGGCGGCCTGTCGGAGACGAGCCGTGCGCCGTCCGGCTGCCGGCCCCGGCGCCAGGCATCGATGCGCGCCGCCCAGGCCGCGATGGCGTCGTCCTCGTAGCCGCTGGCGTACAGCTCCTTGTCGCCATGCAGGCGGATGTAGACGAAGTCCGCGGTGAGGTCCTCGCACAGCGGCCACCTGCCGGCGGTATCGGCCACCACCAGCGCCACGTTGTAGCGGCGCAGCATGGCGATGAAGGAAGGACTCATGAAGCTTTCGTGGCGGATCTCGACCGCATGGCGCAGCGGGCGCTTTGGGCCGGACGCGAGCGAGACCCGGCCTTCCATGCGCGGCTGGTACTGCAGCGCCAGCTCGCGGGCGGCATCGGTATCCTGCGGCAGCAGCGACAGGAAGTGCTCGAAGCGCTGCGGATCGAATTTCACGACGGGCGGGAATTGCCACAGGAAGGGGCCGAGCTTGTCGCGCAGCTCGAACACGCCCGAGGCCAGCACGTTGGCCAGCGGACCTTCGATGTCCTTCAGCTTGAGCATGTGGGTGAGAAAACGGTTGCCCTTGACCGCGAACACGAAGCCGGGCGGGGTGGCCGCATGCCAGGCGGCATAGCTCTCGGGCCGCTGCAGCGAGTAGAACGAGCCGTTGATCTCGATGCTGGGCAACTGGCCGGCGGCGTATGCGAGCTCGCGGTGCTGGGCCAGCCCCTTGGGATAGAACACGCCGCGCCAGGGCACGTAGCGCCAGCCGGAGATGCCGATGTAGACCGATCCGCTCATGGGCTCAAGCTTACTCTGCCTCGTCCGTTGGCAGGCGCATGCTAAGCTGGCAACCTGTCGAACTCTGCGGAATAGCCATGATCGTCGTCCACCACCTGAACAATTCGCGCTCGCAGCGCATCCTTTGGCTGCTCGAGGAGCTCGGGCTCGACTACGAGATCAAGAAATACCAGCGCGACCCGAAGACCATGCTGGCGCCGCCGGAGCTGAAAGCGGTGCACCCGCTCGGCAAGTCGCCGGTGATCACCGACGACGGCCTGGTGGTCGCCGAATCGGGGGCGATCGTGGAATACCTCACCGGCCGCTACGGCAACGGGCGCCTGGTGCCGGCGCCCGGCACTCCCGAACGCCTGCGCTATACCTACTTCCTGCACTTCGCCGAAGGCTCGGCCATGCCGCCGCTCCTGATGAAGCTCGTCTTCGACAAGGTCGAGAACAGCCCGATGCCCTTCTTTGCGAAACCGATCGCGCGCTCGATCGCGCGCAAGGTCAAGGACAGTTTCATCATGCCGAACATCCGCGGCCAGCTCGACTTCCTGGAAAGCGAGCTGGGCAAGTCGAGCTGGTTCGCCGGCGCGGAGTTCAGCGCCGCCGACATCCAGATGAGCTTTGCGCTGGAAGCGGCCGCCTCGCGCGGAGGGCTCGGCAGCCAGTATCCGAAGCTGTCCGCTTTCCTGGCGCGGATCCATGCGCGTCCGGCCTACGCACGGGCGCTGGAGCGCGGCGGCAAGTACGACTATGCCTGACAGGCCGCCCGGTTTATCATGGCGGCGCTAGTGACCACTCTTGATCAACGCACCACCCGCACCACCATGAGCAAACAGGGAAAGCTGCTCGCCATCGACGGCCTGAACATCGTGCGCCGCGTGTACGAAGCCAGCCCCGAACCGGATTCCGACCTGAAGGCCAGCATCGCGCTGCGCCACGCGTTCTCGTCCTTCCGCAACGTGCTGGAAGCGCACGCGCCCACGCACGTGCTGGCGGCCTTCGACTACGGCGGCCCCAACTGGCGCCACGCCCTCTACCCGCGCTACCGCGAGGGGCGCGCCGCCATGCCGGCGCCGCTGCGCGAGGCGCTGCCGGAATTCCACGAGCGCCTGCGCCAGGCGGGCCTGCGCGTGCTGGCCGTGCCCGAGGTCGAGGCCGACGACGTGATCGCCACCGGCGTCATGCGCTGGCTGCAGGAAGGGCGGGGCGACGCCATCGTGGCCACCACCGACAAGGACCTGCACATCCTGATCGCGCACGGCGCGCTGGTGTGGGACCACTTCAAGAACGAATGGCATGACGATGCCTGGGTGCGCCAGCGCTTCGGCGTGGCGCCGGAACTTCTGCACGACCTGCTGGCGCTGATGGGCGACCCGACCGACGGCGTGCCGGGCGTGTCGAAGATCGGCATGAAGACCGCGGCGCGCCTGCTCAACGCCTACGGCAGCCTGGACGCGGTGGTGGCCGGCGCCGGCATCCTCAAGACGCCGCTGGGCGAAAGGCTGCGCGCCGAGCGTGAGATACTCGAGATGTCGCGCTGCCTGGTGTCGCTCAAGCTGGACGTGCGGCTGGGCGTCACCTGGAACATGCTGGCATATGAGTCTCATTAAAGTACTGGACACTGAAGGAAAGCGCCGATGCTGAAAGCATTGATCGTGGACGGCAGCGCCATTTCGCGCGGCCTGCTCAACACCGTGCTGCTCGATGGCGGCTACGACGTCGTCGCCCAGGCGCATACCGGCACGCTCGGCTACGGCCTGGCGATCAAGCACCGTCCGCAGATCGTCTGCATCGCGCGCGAACAGGTCGAGGACGGCAGCCGCATCGTCGAGGAGCTGCGCGCCCAGCTGCCGAAGGCGATGATCTTCATGGTGTCGGGCACGCTCGATGCCGCCGCCATCCAGGATGCCCTCGGGCGCGGCGTGCACGGCTTCATCGTCAAGCCCTTCAAGGCCGATGCCGTGCTCAAGACGATCCGCAATGCCGTGATCGCGGTCGTGCGCAAGCAGCAGGCCGCCGCCGGCAAGGCGGAGTAGGCGATCAGCCGCGCCGCTTGATTTCGTCGGTGGCGATCGCCGCCAGCTCGTGCAGCGCGCGCAGCTCGCGTTCGCGCAGCCGGCGCGGCTCGCGATCCAGCACGCACAGGGTGCCGAAGCGGCGGCCCTGCGCATCCTCCAGCGGCACGCCGGCATAGAAGCGCACGTGCGGCGCGCGCGTCACCAGCGGATTGGCGGCGAAACGCGCGTCGATGGCGGCGTCGCCCACCACGAATGCCTCTCCGCTGGCCAGTGCCTGGTTGCAGAACGCCCACTCGCGCGGCGTTTCCTGCAGATCCAGGCCGACCCGGGCCTTGAACCACTGGCGCTGCCCGGCCAGCACCGTGACCAGCGCGATCGGACAATCCGTCACCTGTGCGGCCAGCCGCGCCAGGCGGTTGAAGATTTCCTCGGGCGGGGTGTCAAGCAGGGCGTGGCCGGACAGCGCACCGGCGTCCTGCGCAGCGGCCGCCGCGGGCATGGGCATGGGCATGGGCATGCGGACCAGGCCCGCGCTGTCCCTGGGCTCCGCGGCCGCCATGCCGGCCCCGCCCTGTTGCGCCTGCAGCCGGCGCACCGCGCTCAGGCGTACGCGCCGGTGTCCGCCCGGCGTCTTCCATGCCGGCAGCGCGCCGCTTTCCATCCAGAGCTGGGCAGTGCTGACGGCAACGCCCAGCATGTGCGCCGCTTCCCGCGTGGTCAGGATCGGATCGTCCTCGCTCATGTTTCTTGGTAATTTGTAATAGGTAGTTCATTCTACCCGAAACCCGATATTATTTGACGGAAATGCGCGTACAATTGGGAATATGTTGACCATAGGAATCATATAGCGTGAGAATGACGCTATAATCGTCATTTCCGATAAATACGTGCGCCTTGCTTGGGTGTGCGACTGCCAAGGCCGCCCATGAATTCACCGTACTACCCCGCGCACAAGGAAGCCAGCCGGCTCGACGCCCTGCGCCAGCTGGAACTGCTCGACACCGCGCCCAGCGAAGCCTTCGACCGCATTACCCGCATGGCTTCCCAGCTGTTCCAGCTGCCGATCGCGGCGGTCTCGCTGACCGACACCGACCGCCAGTGGTTCAAGTCGAAGGTGGGTGTCGCGCACGATGCGATCCCGCGCATCAAGGCCCCCTGTGCGGCGGTGGCCGACAGCGGCCGGATGCTCGAGGTGCCGGACCTGCTGGCGAACGAGTGCTTCCGCGACAGCCTGCTGGCCGACAGCGGAATCCGCTTCTACCTCGGCGCGCCGCTGGTGACGAAAGCCGGCCACTGCCTGGGCGCGATGTGCGTGCTCGGCACCGAGCCGCGCAGCGTGACCGACGCCGACCGCACCACGCTGCTCGACCTGGCGGCCATGGTCATGGCGCAGATCGAGCTGCAGCACGCGCTCGGACGGATCGATCCGGTCAGCGGCCTGCCCAACCGCAATCAGTTCGTCAGCGATGTACGCGACCTGGCGCTCGTCACCGCCCAGGGCGAACCCCAGCTGGCGGCCCTGGTCAGCCTGGCCACCCCGGAAGAACAGAGCGACGCCATGCGGGTGATGGGCGGCGCCTGGCTCGACGACATCGTGCGCGATGCCGTGCCCGCCCTGCGCATCCTGGCCGGCGGCGGCAAGGTCTACCACGTCGCGCCGACCCAGTTCGCCTTCCTGGCGCCGCTCGGCCTGTCCCTGGTGCGCTTCAGCGGCACCCTGATGGCCTGGCTGGGCGAACGCAAGCCGATGGGGCAGGCGGCCTTCCTGACCACGGCCACGGTCGGCCTGGTGCGCTTCGCCGTGGGCCAGGACGCGCCGCTCGACGTGCTGCGCAACCTGCACAGCGCCGCCCACGATGCGCGCGAGGCCGAATCCGGCCTGCGCGTGTATTCCCCCGAGCAGGATGCCGCCTACCGCCACCGCTTCTGGCTGATCAGCGAGCTCGGAGGCGCGCTGGCGCAGCCGAGCGAGCTGCACCTGGTGTTCCAGCCCAAGGTCTCCCTGCGCGACGGCGCCTGCGTCGGCGTGGAAGCCCTGCTGCGCTGGAACCATCCCGAAGCCGGCCCGATCCCGCCGGGCGAATTCATGCCGATCGTCGAAACCACCGCGCTGGCGCGCGCCACCACCGAATGGGTGCTGGAGGCCGCGCTACGCCAGCTGGCGGCCTGGCGCCTTGATGGCGTGGCGCTGCAGGTCGCCGTCAACGTCTCCGCGGTGAACCTCGAGGAACCGGACTTCAGCGACCGGGTGCTGGAAGGGCTGGCGCGCCACGGCCTGCCGGCGGCGTGCCTGGCGCTGGAAATGACGGAAAGCGCGCTGATGCGCAAGCCGAAGATCGCACACGACACGATGGCGCGGCTGGCCGCGGGCGGCGTGCAGATCGCCATCGACGACTTCGGCACCGGCTACAGCAGCCTGTCCTACCTGCAGGACATGCCGGCGGACGTGGTCAAGATCGACCAGTCTTTTGTCCGCGGCATGGAAAAGGACGAGCGCACGCTCGCCCTGGTGACGACCATGATCAAGCTGTCGCACGACCTCGGCCACCGGGTGGTGGCGGAAGGCGTGGAGACGGAGGAAGTGGCGCAGCTGCTGCGCGCGGCCGGCTGCGACGAGGCGCAGGGGTATTACTATGGAAGGCCGATGGCGCCGGCGGCGCTGGCCGATGGCGGGCCCCCCCGTTCGGGGGCCCCCCACCGCCGTCCACCCTACTTCAAACCGCGCTGGTATCGATGATCCCGCCACCCAGGCACACGTCGCCGTCATACAGCACGGCCGACTGCCCCGGCGTGACCGCCCACTGGGGCTCCTCGAAATCGAGCGTGAAGCGCTCGATGCCGTCGGCATGCACGGTGCAGGCCACGTCGGCCTGGCGGTAGCGGGTCTTGGCCGATAGTGCTTTTCCACTCACGGGCGGCGCGCCCGCGGTCCAGCTGGCCTGGCCCGCTTCCAGTCGCGGCGACAGCAGCCACGGATGGTCGTGCCCCTGCACGATGTACAGGGTGTTGCTGGCCACGTCCTTGCGCGCCACGAACCACGGCTCGCTGGTGCCGTCCGCGTTCTTGCGCGACTTCAGGCCGCCGATGCCGATGCCCTTGCGCTGGCCCAGGGTGTAGAAGGACAGGCCGATGTGCTCGCCCACGGTCTCGCCGGTGTCGAGTTTCATCGGGCCCGGCTTGTGCGACAGGTAGCGGTTCAGGAACTCGCGGAACGGGCGCTCGCCGATGAAGCAGATGCCGGTCGAATCCTTCTTCTGCGCGTTCGGCAGGCCCAGGCGTTCAGCGATTTTCCGCACCTCGGTCTTCGGGATTTCGCCCAGCGGGAACAGCGACTTCGAGAGCTGCGCCTGGTTCAGGCGGTGCAGGAAGTAACTCTGGTCCTTGGTGTGATCGAAGGCTTTCAGAAGCTCGAAGCGGCCCTCGTTCTCGCGCACGCGCGCGTAGTGGCCGGTCGCGATCAGGTCGGCGCCCAGCTTCATCGCATGGTCGAGGAAGGCCTTGAACTTGATCTCGGCGTTGCACAGCACGTCCGGGTTCGGGGTGCGGCCGGCCTGGTATTCGCGCAGGAATTCCGCGAACACGCGGTCCTTGTATTCGGCGGCGAAGTTGACGGCCTCGATGTCCACGCCGACCACGTCGGCCACGCTGGCCGCGTCGATCCAGTCCTGGCGCGTCGAGCAGTATTCCGAATCGTCGTCGTCTTCCCAGTTCTTCATGAACAGGCCGATGACTTCGTAACCCTGTTCCTTCAGCATCCACGCCGCGACCGAGGAGTCGACGCCTCCCGACATCCCGATCACGACTTTTTTCTTGCTCATTTCTGTTTCCGTATTCTTTTAAATACCACCCTCGAAGACCGAAGGATGGGTGTACAGCAGGTGCAGCGGGGTGCGATGGCCGGCCAAATAGTCGTCCACGCATTGCAGCACGATCGGGCTGCGATGGCGGTCGGCGGTGGCGGCGATCTCGTCGCGCGTCATCCACATGGTGCGCAGGATGCCTTCGTCGAGCGGCTGGTCCAGCTGGCGGCCGGCATGGCCGCAGAAGGTGAAGCGCAGGTAAGTGACATCCGCGCCGCGCGACTTCGAATGGTAGCGCGACATGTACATGCCCACCAGCGCGGTCGGGATGAATTCGTGCGCGGTTTCCTCCAGCGCTTCGCGCACCACCGCCTGCTCGAGCGATTCGTGCGGGTCGAGGTGCCCCGCCGGCTGGTTCAGCTTCACGCCTTCGCTCGTCTCTTCCTCGATCAGCAGGAAGCGTCCATCGCGCTCGATGATCGCAGCGACGGTCACGGATGGTTTGAAGATATCGGTCATGCGCGTCCTTGAAAATGAGCCGACATTTTACCTTGACAGACGGCATCTCTGCTCATCCACCTCCGCTACGGTGCGCTTGCCTGTCGTTAAACTGCCTTGACTTATTGCAAAGGAATGGAGGGTGGCGCCGGTTACAGTGACAGGTTTTCGTAACAATCAAGCATCACTTTTAGTATTTGTTTTTGAGCAATTCTCGTAATTACATGATAGATTGTGGAACGATGTGTCCACTGAACGGAGGGATTCATGAGAATTGGCATACCGGCCGAGACCAGGCCGGGCGAGACCCGCGTTGCTGCAACTCCCGAAACCGTCAAGAAACTGGCCGCGAAGCACCAGGTCCTGGTCGAAAGCGGCGCCGGGGTGCGCGCTTCCTACCCTGATGCGGCGTATGAAGCGGCCGGCGCGACCATCGTCGACGCCGCCGGCGCCTTCGGCGCCGAGATGGTGCTCAAGGTGCGCAGTCCCGACGGTGCCGAGCGCGCCCGCATGCGCCCGGGCAGCGTGCTGGTCGGCATGCTCAATCCCTTCGATACCGAGAACCTGGCGCAGCTCGCCGCCGCCGGCCTGAACGCGTTTGCCCTCGAGGCGGCGCCGCGCATCACGCGCGCCCAGTCGATGGACGTGCTGTCGAGCCAGGCCAACATCGCCGGCTACAAGGCCGTGATGCTGGCCGCGAACACCTACCAGCGCTTCATGCCGATGCTGATGACCGCGGCCGGCACGGTCAAGGCCGCGCGCGTGCTGATCATGGGCGTGGGCGTGGCCGGCCTGCAGGCGATCGCCACCGCCAAGCGCCTGGGCGCCGTGATCGAAGCCTCGGACGTGCGCCCGCCGGTGAAGGAACAGGTGGAGTCGCTCGGCGCCAAGTTCATCGACGTGCCCTACGAAACCATTGAAGAGCGCGAGATCGCGCAAGGCGTGGGCGGCTATGCGCGCCCGATGCCGGCTGCCTGGATGCAGCGCCAGGCGGCGCTGGTGCACGAGCGCGCCAAACTGGCCGACATCATCATCACCACCGCCCTGATCCCGGGCCGCAAGGCGCCGGTCCTGATCGGCGAAGAGACGGTGCGGGCCATGAAGCCGGGCTCGGTGATCGTCGACATGGCGGTCGAGCAGGGCGGCAACTGCCCGCTGACGGAGCTGGGCCGCACGGTGATCAAGCACGGCGTACACATCATCGGCGAGCCGAACCTGGCCTCGCTGGTGGCGGCCGACGCATCCGCCTTGTATGCCCGCAACGTGCTGGACTTCCTCAAGCTCGTGATCGACAAGGAAGACCGGTTCGTGATCGACCGCGAGGACGAGATCGTGCGCGCCACGCTGGTGTGCGCGGACGGCGCGGTATTGCGTAGCTAAGAACAGGACACGAGGAGCGGAGCATGGAAATCAGCCACACCATCATCAACCTGATCATCTTCGTGCTGGCCATCTACGTCGGCTACCACGTGGTCTGGAACGTCACCCCCGCGCTGCACACGCCCCTGATGGCGGTGACCAACGCGATCTCGGCCATCATCATCGTCGGCGCCATGCTGGCCGCCGGCCTCACCGAAGGCCTGGCCGGGCAGGTGGCCGGCACCATTGCGGTGGCGCTGGCCGCGGTGAACGTCTTCGGCGGCTTCATGGTCACGCGCCGCATGCTCGAGATGTTCAAGAAGAAGGAGCCGAAACGGTCCGGTGATCCGGGGGCCGGCCATCCGGCGGCGAAGGCAAGCGGCACGGAGGAGCGGGCATGAACTTCATCAGCATGAACGTCGTGACCCTGTTCTACCTGGTGGCCTCGGTCTGCTTCATCCAGGCGCTCAAGGGCCTGTCCTCGCCGTCGACGGCGCGCATCGGCAATACCTTCGGCATGGCCGGCATGGCGATCGCCGTCCTGACCACCGTCGCGCTGATGTTCAAGCTGCAGGCGGAACTGGCCACCGGCAGCGGCATGGGTTTCACCCTGGTGCTGCTCGGGGTGGTGGTCGGCGGCGCCATCGGCGCGGTGGCGGCGAAAAAGGTCGAGATGACCAAGATGCCCGAGCTGGTGGCGGCGATGCACTCGCTGATCGGCCTGGCCGCGGTGTGCATCGCGATCGCCGCCGTGTCCGAGCCCTGGGCCTTCAATATTGCCGAGCGTGGTGGCGCGCTGCCTTTCGGGAACCGCCTGGAGCTGTTCATCGGCACCTTCGTGGGCGCGGTGACCTTCTCGGGTTCGGTGATCGCTTTCGGCAAGCTCTCGGGCAAGTACAAGTTCCGCCTGTTCCAGGGCGCGCCGGTGCGCTTCGCCGGGCAGCACATCCTGAACCTGGTGCTGGCCATCGCGATCGTCGCGCTGGGGCTGGTGTTCTGCTTCGACGACAACGTGGCCCCGGCCTGGACCCCGTTCATCATCATGGCGGCGCTCTCCTTCATCCTGGGCGTGCTGATCATCATCCCGATCGGCGGCGCCGACATGCCGGTGGTGGTGTCGATGCTGAACTCCTACTCGGGCTGGGCGGCGGCCGGCATCGGCTTTTCGCTGAACAACTCGATGCTGATCATCGCCGGCTCGCTGGTGGGATCGAGCGGCGCGATCCTCTCGTACATCATGTGCAAGGCCATGAACCGCTCCTTCTTCAACGTGATCCTGGGCGGCTTCGGCGGCGAGGCGGCCGTGGCCGATGCCGGCGGCCAGGAACAGCGCCCGGTGAAGTCCGGCTCGGCCGACGACGCCGCCTTCATCCTGCAGAACGCGGAATCGGTGATCATCGTCCCGGGCTACGGCCTGGCGGTGGCGCGCGCCCAGCACTCGGTGAAGGAACTGGTCGACAAGCTGACCGAGCATGGCGTGCAGGTGCGCTACGCGATCCATCCGGTGGCCGGCCGCATGCCGGGCCACATGAACGTGCTGCTGGCCGAAGCCGAGGTGCCCTACGACCAGGTGGTCGAGATGGAAGACATCAACGGCGAGTTCGGCCAGACCGACGTGGTGCTGGTGCTGGGGGCGAACGACGTGGTGAACCCGGCGGCGAAAGACCCGAAGTCGCCGATCGCCGGCATGCCGATCCTGGAGGCCTACAAGGCCAAGAGCATCATCGTGAACAAACGCTCGATGGCCTCCGGCTATGCCGGCCTGGACAACGAGCTGTTCTACCAGCCGAACACGATGATGGTGTTTGGCGATGCGAAGAAGGTGATCGAGTCGATGGTCAAGGCCGTCGAATAATCACGGTATCGGAACCCGATGCATGTTTTTCCGTAGGAAATGCATTGGGCCGGACGTGGTTTTCAGCCGGCGGGCTGCTAGCGGCGGCCGAACATCATCAGCTCGGCCAGCAGCAGGCGGGCCGGCTTGACGAGGTCGAGCGCGGCCAGCGACAGGCCCAGCAGGGGCTGCAGCGGGCCGGCGACGGTGAAGGCGCGCGCCATCGCGTCGGTGAGGGCGATCGTCAGGCGGCGGTCCTGTGCGCGCTCGCGCATGAAACCCTCGACCGCGCTTGGGGTGGCGCCTCTAGCCAGCTGGCGCGCCAGCACGGCGGCGTCGCGCAGGCCCAGGTTCAGGCCCTGGCCGGCGACCGGGTGCAGGGTCTGGGCGGCATTGCCGATCGCGACCGTCCGCGCGGTGGCGCGCGCTTCGGCGTTCAGACCGAGCGGAAAGGCGACGCGCGGCGAGGCGGACGTGAACGTGCCGAGGCGGGTGCCGAAGGCCTCGCCCAGTTGGGTGAGAAAAGCGGCGTCGTCGAGCATCTGCACGTCGATCGCGCGTTCCGGGCGCATGCACCAGACCAGCGCGTACTGGTGGCCGTCATTGTTGGCACCAGCGCCATCCTGCGGCAGCAGCGCCAGCGGGCCTTCTTCGGTGAAGCGCTCGAAGGCGCGGTGGGCCGCCGGCTCGCTGACGCTCACGCGCGCGATCAGGGCCGTCTGGCCATAGTCGCGCTGCTGCGCGAGGCTAGCCTGCTGGCCGAACACGCCGCCTTCGGCCTGCACCGCCACCCGGGCGAACACGGTCCGGCCGTCGTCGAGGCGCAGCGCCACGCCATCGTCCGCTTCGTCGAAGGAGGCGACGCGGGCCGGACGCAGCGTCGCCACCCCGGCCTTGTCGCAGGCGCGCGCCAGCGCATCCACCACGTCGCCGTAGCGCGCCACATAGCCCAGCGCCGGCAGCTTGTGCTCGGCGCGGTCCATCAGGCTGCGGCCCAGCTGGCCGCGGCGCGAGACGTGGATCTCGTGGATCGGCGTGGCCGGCAGCGGCCAGGCGCGCACTTCTTCCAGCAATTGCACGCTGCCCCAGGACAGCGCGATCGAGCGCGGGTCGGTGATCGCCTGGCCCAGCGACTTGCCGTCGATGAGGGCGATGCGGCTGCCCTCGACGCCACGCCGTGCCAGGTGCGCCGCCAGCGCCAGGCCCACCGGGCCGGCGCCGCAGATCGCCACATCGACCTCCATGCGTTCATCCGCCATTCAAGCGCTCCTTCATCACTGCTTCAATCTCGGCCACGCCCTTCGGCGCATCGCCGGACAGCACGCGGCAGCCATCGTCGGTGACGATCACGTCGTCCTCGATCCGGATGCCGATGTTCCAGTATTCTTCCGGCACGCCGTCCGCAGGGCGCACGTAGATGCCCGGCTCCACCGTCAGCGCCATTCCCGGCAACAGGGAACGCGAAGGCTTGTCGGCCAGCGTCAGGTCGCGGTAGGGGCCGACATCGTGCACGTCCATGCCGAGCCAGTGCCCGGTGCCGTGCATGTAGAACTTCAGGTGGGCCTTGTCGGCGATCGCGTCCTCGGCCGAGCCGTATCTGGCGCGGTCGAGCAGGCCCACATCCAGCATGCCCTCGGCCAGCACCCGCACCGCCGCCTCGTGGATGCCGCTGTAGGGGCTGCCCGGCACGATGGCGGCGAACGCGGCTTCCTGCGCCCGCAGCACCAGCTCGTACAAGGCTTTCTGCGCTTCGCTGAAGCGCCCGTTCACCGGCCAGGTGCGGGTGATGTCCGAGGCATAGCCGTCCAGCTCGCAGCCGGCGTCGACCAGCACCAGCTCGCCTTCGCGGCATTGGCGGTCGTTCCGGTTGTAGTGCAGGACGCAGGCGTTGCTGCCTGAGGCGACGATCGGCGTATAGGCCGGGAACTGGGCGCCGTTGCGGCGGAATTCGTGCAGCAGCTCGGCCTCGATCTCGTATTCGAACACGCCCGGACGGGTAAAGCGCATGGCACGGGCGTGGGCGGCGGCGGCGATACCCGCTGCGCGCGCCATCAGCGCCTGCTCGCCCGCATCCTTCAGCAGGCGCATCTCGTCGAGCATGCCGAGCAGGTGATGGGTGCTGCCGGGGGCGGTGATGCCGCTGCGGCCCTGCGCGCGCACCGCCTTCAGCCAGCTTGCCACCTGCGCGTCGAGGGCGGCACTGTGGCCGAGCGCGTAGTACAGCGCCGGCACGTTGGCCAGCAGCTTGCCCATCTGCGCATCCAGTTCGCCGATCGGGAAAGCCTCGTCGAAGCCAAAGGCGAGGCGCGCCGCTTCCGGGCCATGGCGGTAGCCGTCCCAGATCTCGCGCTCCGGGTTCTTCTCGCGGCAGAACAGGATCGAGCGCGCCGGCGTGTCGCCCGTGGGCGCGACCAGCACCAGCACGCTTTCCGGCTCGGTGAAACCGCTCAGGTAATAGAAATAGCTGTCGTGCCGGTAGGGGTAGTCGCTGTCGCCGTTGCGCAGCACCTCCGGCGCGGTGGCCTGCACCGCGACCGATCCCGGCTGCATGCGCGCCGCCAGGCGCGCACGGCGTTCGATATGGCTCGCGACCGCGCCCGTCATGACCCCGTCTTGGCCGCCAGCGGCGCGTTCAGTTCTTCCAGCTGCTGGGCGGTGCCGACGTTGACCCAGGCGCCCTGGTACAGCTCGCCGCCCACGCGGCCCTGCTCGATGAACTTGCGCATCAGGGGACCGAACTTGACGAACTCGCCCGCCTTGATCCCTTCGAACATCTCGGGACGGTAGACGCCGATGCCGGCGAAGTTCCACTTCTCCGGACCGTCGTTCCTCAAGGTGTACATGTCGAGGGCGAAGTCGCCCTGCGGGTTGTGCCAGGGATTCGGCGTCAGCCACAGCCAGGCGATGTCGCGCTTGTCCGCCGGATAGGGGATGCCCAGCATGTCCTTGTCCTTCAGGACGTCGAACACCTGCGAGAAGTCGAAGTAGGGCGCATAGATGTCGCCCGACACCGCGAGAAAAGGCTCGTCGCCCAGCAGGTGCAGGGCATTGGCGATGCCGCCCGCGGTCTCGAGCGGGGTCGGCTCGTGCGAATACACGATGCGGGCGCCGTATTTGCCGCCGTCGCCCAGTTCGTCCTCGATCATGTGGCCAAGGTGCGAATGGTTGATGACGATGTCCTTGATCCCGGCGCGCACCAGGTTCAGCACGTGATAGGTGATCATCGGCCGTCCACGCACCTTGAGCAGCGGCTTGGGGCAGGCGTCCGTAAGCGGGCGCATGCGCTCGCCGCGGCCTGCGGCGAAAATCATGGCTTTCATGAGAAAGGAATCGTCCTCAGAAGGTGTAGCCGACCTGCGGCGCCTTGTCCTCGAGCGAATCGAGCAGGCGCAGCAGCGGCTTCAGTTCGGTGTAGCGACCGGCGGTGCGGCGCACGTAATCCATGACGGTCGGCAGGTCGCCCATGTAGTTCGGCTTGCTGTCGCGGTAGTTCAGTCGGCAGAAGATGCCCAGGATCTTCAGGTGGCGCTGCAGGGCCATGAATTCGAAGTCGCGGTAGAAGGCGTCGATGTCCGGGTTCACCGGCAGGCCGACCCCCTTGGCGCTCTGCCAGTAGCGCACCACCCAGTCCAGCACGATCTCTTCGTCCCACTGGATGTAGGCGTCGCGCAGCAGCGACGCCAGGTCATAGGTGATCGGGCCGTAGACGGCGTCCTGGAAATCGAGCACGCCCGGGTTGCCCTGTTCGAGCCACATCAGGTTACGCGAATGGAAATCGCGGTGCATGTAGACCTGCTGCTGCGCCAGCACGTTGGCGGTGATCGCCTCGAACACCTTGTCGAGCGTGGCCTGCTGCTGCTCGCTCAGGTTCACACCGAGGTGGCGTTGGATATACCACTCCGGGAACAGGTTCATCTCGCGCAGCACGAAGGCGCGGTCGAATTCCGGCAGCTTGCCGGGCTCGCTGGCGAGCTGGAACTTGAGCAGGGCGTCGACCGCGCTCGAGTACATGAAAGCGGCATTGTCCGAATCCAGGCGCTGCAGGTAGGTGGTCACGCCAAGGTCGGACAGCAGCAGGTAGCCGCTCTCGACGGCTCTAGCGACGATCGCCGGCACCGTGACGCCGGCGTCCAGCAGGAGACCCTGCACGTGGATGAAGGCCGGCACGTTCTCGCGCTCGGGCGGGGCATCCATGGCCACCAGGGTCGCGCCCAGCTTGTCTTGCATGGCGGGGACCACGTCGTAGCGGAAATAACGACGGAAGCTGGCATCCGCGGACGCCGGGCGGCCGGTGTCGACTTCCACCAGGCCGGTCGAAGCCAGCCATTCGTTCAGCTGCTGCAGGCGTGCGTCCTTGTCAGCGGAAGTGGAAGAATTTTGATACAAAGAAGACATGAAGCAGCCTGGTGAATCGGGTTGATCGAAAGTATTCCCATATAATAAGGGATTCATTCCAAAAATACCGCCCTTTATGGCGCACGCAGATTCTCCATGAGCTGGTTTTCGGCCCACCCATTTCCCCCGCGACAGGCGCTCGCATTGTATGTACTGGCCAGTGCGGCCGCCGGCGTCGCGCTGCCGCTGCATGCACAGGACGTCGCTCCCGCGCCACAGTCGAGCTCAACCCGAGATGAGCAGGACCTCCCGATCACGATCCGCGCCGAAGAAATCAGCGGCCGGCCCGACCGCCAGATCAACCTCGAGCGCAATGTCGAACTGACACGTGGCCAGACCCGCCTGACCGCCGACACCGCCTGCTACCTGCGGGTCGAAGACCAGGTCACGGCCACCGGCAACGTCAACATGTGGCGCTTCGGCGACCGCTACAAGGGCGACGAGCTGCAGCTGAACCTGGAGACGGGCAAGGGCTACGTGCTGCGTCCCGAATACCGTTTGCAGCTGAATAACGCCCAGGGCAATGCCTCGCGCATCGACTTCCTCGGCGAGGACGTGGCGCTGGTGCGCGACGGCACCTATAGCACCTGCGAAGGGCCGGACCCGGACTGGTACCTCAAGTCGAGCACGCTGCGCCTGGACAGCGGCCGCGACGTCGGCCTGGCCGGCAAGACCGTCATTTATTTCAAGGACGTGCCGATCATCGGCACCCCGGCCCTGTCGTTCTCGCTGTCGGGCGCGCGCCGCTCCGGCTGGCTGGCGCCCACCGTGGGCTTCGGCTCCAAGGGCAAGGCCGAGGTCATGGTGCCGTATTACTTCAACATCGCTCCGAACCGCGATTTGACGCTCTACCCGCGCATGATGTTCGACCGCGGCCTGCAGCTCGGCGCCACCGGGCGTTACCTGGGCGTGACAAGCCTGGGCGCCTACAACGGCGAGACCCACGTCGAGGGCCTGCGCAAGGACCGCGAGACCGGCGAAGACCGCTGGCGCGTCGATTCGGTGCATACCCAGGCCCTCGGCCCCGGCTGGTCCTACGGCTGGAACCTGCATGGCGCCTCGGACGACGAATACCCGAGCGACTTCTCGCGCACCGTGGCCGCCAGCGCCGAGCGCCAGCTGCTGCGCGAAGTGCGCACCGACTACGTCGGCCAGTTCTGGAACCTCTCCGCGCGCGCCCAGAACTACCAGGTGCTGCAAGACCCGGCCGCGGTCGACGACCCGAGGCTGACGGTGCCGCGCCCCTACGACCGCCTGCCGCAGATTAACTTCCACGCCGGCCGCTACGACGTCAAGGGCTTCGACTGGGCGGTGGATGCCGAGGCGGTGAGCTTCTGGCACCCGGACCTGTTGCGCGGCAACCGCGCCGTGGCCGTGGCCCAGGTCAGCTATCCGATCGTGCGCCCGGGCTGGTTCGTCACGCCGAAAGTCATCAGCCACCACACCAAGTACGACCTGGACCGCGCCAACGGCTATACCGGCCCGACCAAGCTGTCGCGCAGCCTGAACACCTTCTCGCTCGACAGCGGCCTGGTGTTCGAGCGCGAGGCCTCGCTGTTCGGCAGGGGCGTCACCCAGACCCTGGAGCCACGCCTGTTCTACGTGCGCACGCCGTACAAGGACCAGAGCCTGTTCCCGAACTTCGATACCGGCCGCGCGGGCTTCAACTACGCCCAGCTGTTCAGCGAGAACCGCTACGTCGGGCTGGACCGGGTATCGGACGCCAACCAGCTGACCGCCGCAGTGGTCTCGCGCTACATCCAGAGCGACGGCGCCGAGCGCCTGCGCCTGGCCTTCGGCCAGCGCATCTACTTCGACGAGCCGCGCGTGCGCCTGCCGGGCGAGCCGGTGCACCAGAGCCGCTCGGACGTGCTGCTGGCGGCTTCGGGCCGCATTTCCGAGACCTGGAGCTTCGACAGCGGCGTACAATACGACGCCACCGGCAGCAACCTGTACAGCTCGAACCTGAGCACGCAGTGGCGCCCGGCCCCGATGAAGGTCCTGAACGCCGAATACCGCTACCAGCGCGGCAGCTTCCGCAACGTCGACCTGTCGGGGCAGTGGCCGCTGTCCTCGCGCTGGTACGGCGTCGGGCGCGTGAGCTACGCGCTGCGCTCCTACTCCGTGGGCAGCCTGGAGCCGGGCAAGGGCAAGCTGCTCGAGAGCCTGATCGGCCTGGAATACAAGGCCGATTGCTGGGTGTTCCGTTTCGGCGCGCAGCGCTTCGTGACCGCGGCGCAGACCACCTCGACGCCGATCTTCTTCCAGCTCGAGCTCAACGGATTGTCGCGCCTCGGTTCGGGCAACCCGCTCGAGGCCTTCAACAAGGCCGTGCCGGGCTACCAGCAGCTGTCGACCAATGTGGGGCGGCCCTGAAATTTAAGGACGCTTTAACCGCCGTGGAGTACACTACTCGGCTGGCAATTGAATGATTCTTCACCCTGAATGAGTGCTTTCCAGATGACGCGTTCCACCCGTTTGCACACTATTAAGCTCGCCGCAGCCCTGCTGTGCGCGCTGACCGCGGGCCAGGTCCTGGCCCAAGACACGGCGCCGGCCGCCAAGCCGGGCAGCGGTTTCCTGCCGCCGGCGTCGAGCAGCGCCAAGGTGCTCGACTCGATCCACGTCGTGGTCAATGACGAAGTGATCACGAAAAACGAGGTGAACAACCGCGTGGCCCAGACCGCGCAGAACCTGCGCGCGCGCAACGTGCAGCTGCCGGACCAGTCCACCCTGGAGCGCCAGGTGGTGGAAGCGATGATCGTCGAGCGCGCCCAGCTGCAGCTGGCCAAGGAAATGGGCGTGCGCGTGGACGACCGCAGGCTCGACGCCACCATCGCCCGCATCGCCGAGAACCAGAAGATGTCGGTGCAGGAGATGCGCAACCAGATGGAGAAAGAGGGCCTGCCGTTCGGACAGTTCCGTGAAGACATCCGCAACGAGATCATGATGCAGCAGTTGCGCGAGCACGAGGTCGACTCCAAGATCCAGGTGTCGGAAGCAGAGATCGACACCTACCTCGCCGCCTCCAAGGCCGCCGCCGCCGATCGCGTCGAGATGAACCTGGCGCAGATCCTGGTGGCGGTGCCCGAGAACGCCTCGCCCGAGCAGATCGCGGCGCGCCGCGCACGCGCCGAGGAAGTGGCGCGCCAGTTGCGCACCGGCGCCGATTTCGCCAAGATGGCGGCGACCTATTCCGACGCGCCCGACGCCCTGAAGGGCGGCGAGATCGGCTGGCGCGATCCGGACCGCCTGCCGGAAATCTTCGCGACCCAGCTGCGCAAGCTCAAGCCGGGCCAGATGACCCCGATCATCAAGACCAACGTCGGCTTCCACATCCTCAGGATGGCGGACCAGCGCAGCCTGGCCGACGCCCTCGCGCCCGAGGACGCCGTGGTCCAGCAGACCCGCGTCAGCCACATCCTCATGAAGCCGACGCCGACCATGAGCGCGGCCGAGGTCAAGAAGAAGCTGCTCGAGCTGAAGGAAAAGATCGTCAACAAGACCGCCACCTTCGAAGACCTGGCGCGCCAGAACAGCCAGGAACCGGGCAGCGCGGCCAAGGGCGGCGACCTGGGCTGGCTGGAGCCGGGCGACGCCGGTCCGGAATTCGACCAGGCACTGTCGACCCTGAAGCCGGGCGAGGTCTCGGACGTCATCGAGTCGCCGTTCGGCTTCCACATCCTGCGCGTCACCGAGCGCAAGACCGAAGACCAGAGCAAGCAGCGCGAACGCAACAATGCACGCCAGGTCCTGCGCGAGCGCAAGATGCAGGAAGCGCTGGAAGACTGGATGCGCCAGGTGCGCGACCGCGCCTACGTCGAGTTCCGCGAGGAGCAGTAAGCCATGACGATGCCGAACGGACGCCGGCCAACCCTCGCGGTCACGGTCGGCGAGCCGGCCGGCATCGGTCCCGAGATCTCGATCCGCGCGGCCTGGGCGCTGCGCGAATCCGCCAACTGCGTGCTGGTCGGCGACGCCGCCTTCCTGGCGCTCACCGCCAGCCTGATCGATCCCGCCATCCGCCTGTCGGCCCTGTCGATCCAGGCCCTGCGCAACGGCGGCCTGCCGCACTTCGGCAAGGACCGCCTGGCCGTGATCGACGTGCCGCTCGAAGCCCACGTCGTCCCGGGCCAACTGAATGCGGAGAACGGGCGCGCCGTGCTGGCCACCTTGGACCTCGCGATCGAAGGCGCCCTGTGCGGCTGGTTCGACGGCATCGTCACCGCGCCGCTCCAGAAAAGCACGATCAACGACGCCGGCGTGGCCTTTTCCGGCCATACCGAATACCTGGCCGAGAAGACCAACACGCCGAAGGTCGTGATGATGCTGGCAGGGCAGCCCGCCGCGGCAGGGGGAAATGAGCAGCCTTACCTGCGGGTGGCGCTGGCCACCACCCATTTGCCGCTGAAGGACGTCCCGGCGGCGCTGACGCCGGAGAACCTGGCACAGACCATCGACATCGTCGACGCGGACCTGAAGAACAAGTTCGGCATCGCCGCGCCGCGCATCCTGGTCACCGGCCTGAACCCGCACGCGGGCGAGAACGGCTACCTGGGGCGCGAAGAGATCGAGGTCATCACGCCGGTGCTGGAGCAAAGCAGGGCGCGCGGCATCGACGCGCGCGGTCCCTATCCGGCCGACACCCTGTTCCAGCCGAAGTACCTCTCAGGGGCCGACTGCGTGCTGGCGATGTACCACGACCAGGGCCTGCCGGTGCTCAAGCACGCCACCTTCGGGCGCGGCATCAACGTCACGCTCGGCCTGCCGATCGTGCGCACCTCGGTCGACCACGGCACCGCGCTCGACCTGGCGGCCCAGGGCCTGGGCCTGGCCGACTGCGGCAGCATGGAGGAGGCGATCCGCGCCGCCATGCAGATGGCGGCATCGAGCCGCCGCTGAACGAACACCATTACTGGAACACCATGAGCAAACACGTAGCACGCAAGCGCTTCGGCCAGAACTTCCTGACCGACAAACTCGTCCTGGACAACATCATCGACGCCATCGGCCCGCAGCGCGGCCAGGCGATGGTCGAGATCGGGCCGGGCCTGGCCGCCATGACCGCGCTGCTGCTCAAGTCGCTTGACCACATGCACGTCGTCGAGCTGGACCGCGACCTGGTGGCGCGCCTGGAAAAGGCCTACCCGCGCGAGAAGCTCACCGTGCACTCGGGCGACGCGCTGAAGTTCGATTTCGGATCGATCCCGTGCTTGGCGGGGCAGAAGCTGCGCATCGTCGGCAACCTGCCGTACAACATCTCGAGCCCGCTGCTGTTCCATCTGGCCGAGTTCGCGCCGCTGGTCGAGGACCAGCATTTCATGCTGCAGAAGGAAGTGGTCGAGCGCATGGTAGCCGAGCCGGGCACCAAGGCCTACAGCCGCCTGTCGGTGATGCTGCAGTGGCGCTACGACATGGACCTGCTGTTCATCGTCCCGCCGACCGCCTTCGACCCGCCGCCCCAGGTCGACTCGGCGATCGTGCGCATGATCCCCAAGCGCGAGAAGCTGGACGTGGATGGCGCCACGCTGGAAAAGGTGGTCGCCAAGGCCTTCTCGCAGCGCCGCAAGGTGATCCGCAACTGCGTGGCGGGCATGTTCACCGAGGCGCAACTGGTCGAGGCCGGCATCGATCCGGGCGCGCGGCCGGAAGCGGTGGGCCTGGAGCAGTACGTGGCGCTGGCAAACCTGCTTTGATCTCCCTGCGCGGGGCGGCCCTTGCCGCCCTGCGAAACGCCACCGAATGCTGCTCTGCATTGCACTGCACAAGGACAGCGCATCCCGTTTTTCGTCCCTTCATCCGCCGATTCCTGCAGTCCATCGCACTCCCATGGAAGCCGCGGGAGGCCTTGGCTAAAGTGCTCCCATCGACAAGCCGCACGACACACGAAGCGGCCAAGCAACTCACCGAAGGGAGCACACAATGAACGTCCTCAAGCACATGGAAGCCATCTTCCTCGTCACCCTGGTCCTCGCCGGCGTCAGCAGCTATGCGCAGGCCGCCACCAGCCGCGCCGCCGATGCCTACAACGCCCAGGTCGCGGTCGGGGCCTCGCAGGTCGCCGTGGTGAAAGTCACGGCCAAGCGTCCGGCCTGATTCCCGGCGCCCCGTTTGCCCCTGTGGCGAAAGGACGGGCGAAAAAAAAGCCCGCTGGGTAGCGGGCTTGAAATCCAATTCTTTTCTGAGGAGAGTTGGAGGAGACAGGAGTTAGTATGCTGCATCACAGCATATAAGTCCAATTTTCCTTTCACATATTCGACATAAGTTTTTCGAATATCTCAGGACTGCACGCAGTTGACGTTGATGTTGGTGACATTCGCATCGCCCATGACGCCGGTCGGATTCTGGACCGTGCAAACGGCGCCCTTCGGCTGGGTCACGATGGTCACGCCATACGACTGGTTATACGGCACCTTGGCCGTCATCGTATAAGGGAAGGGCGCGCCGGTCGTGTTGGTCTCGGACGCGACGAGCAGCGTGCTGCCGGTCGTGCTGCCGTTGGTCAACACCAGGCCGGTATTGTCCTTGGTCAGGCCGGTGACGGTCCCGCCGATATCGTAGGCATTGATGAAGCACTCGAAACGCGCATTGATCACCGCCAGCTGTCCGGCCGTGCCGGCGGTGCTGTTCGGGGCGTACTGATAAATTTCGCAGGTCTGGTGCAGCGGCTGGGTCTTGACCCGGACGTCATAGGTGTCGCCGTACTCGAGCTTGTTCGGGAAGCTGAACGTGACCTCTTCGCCCGCCTTTGCCGGCGGCGCCACGTTGAGGTCGGAGGCGCCGTTATTGGTCAGTACCAGGCCCGAATAGACGAGGCCGGCAACCCTGCCGCCCACCGTGAAACTATCGTCGTCACCACCGCCACCACAGGATGCCAGGGCCACCGCCATTGCCAGCATGCTTGCCGGACGGATCAGGGAAAACTTCATGAAGCGTGCTCCAGGATATTCAGTGTTGATCAAGTACGCGGGCCGCAGTTCACGGTCACGTTGGTGATGGCGGCCTGGCCCACGGTGCCGCTGCCGTTGGCAACGGTGCAGGTCTGGTTGTCGGGCTGGGTCAGGACGGCGACGCCGTAGGGCGCGTCTTCGTTGACCTTGGCCATGGTGAAGGAGGTGGCGCCGGCGGGGACCGCGACGCGGTCGGAACCGTTGACCAGCACCAGGTTGTTGCCGGTCAGGCCATTCACCGTTCCCTTCAGCTCGTGCTGGCGGATCGTGCACTCGACATAGATGGTGTTGATGTCGATCGCGACCTTGCCTTTGCCGTTGGTAACCTTGCAGGTCTCGGCATTGCTCGGGAAACTCTTGGCCGTGACGTTGTAGTCGGAATCGGTTTCCACCATGTCGGGGAAATAGAATCGTCCGGAACCGTCGTTGGTCGGATTGATGACCAGGTCGGAGCCGCCATTGTTCTGCAGGACCAGGCCAGGCCTGGTCACGCCGGAAAACGAACCGCTGATAACCCGGTCCCCATCGCCACCGCCGCAGGCGGACAGCGCCAGCGCGCATGCCAGCGCAGCACCGGCACGCAGGTACGAACTCTTCATAATTTCTCCAAAAAATCTGACTGGTGAACGTGCAAAGCGTGTGCAAGTGAGCAGTGGACACGCGGGTGGACGACGTACGCCCACATTATATTAGCCCAACATTTTAGTCCATTTAACAAGCAGCTGGACGGTTTGCCTTTGTATCACGCTGTAACCGTGGGTAGCACGGGACAGTGCCCGTTTGCTTTCTACGGGCGTGCTCGCTATCCTTGGGCCAGGCATCCATCTTCCAAGCAAGCACACCATGATCCAGCGCCGCGCCTGGCCCAAAGCCGTATTGTTCGACCTCGACGACACCCTGTGGCCGATCGCCCCGGTGATCCTGGAGGCCGAGCAGATCCTGTTCGCCTGGCTGCGCGAGCATGCGCCGCGGGTGGCGCAGCAGTTCACCATCGAGACGCTGCGCCAGGCCAGGCTCGAGCTGCTGGCGCGCCAGCCGGAATTCCAGCTCGACCTGGGCGCCCTGCGCCGGGCCGGCCTGATCGCCGCCTTCGAGCAGGCCGGCGAGGATGCGAGCAAGGTGGAACTGGCGATGACCGAATTCTTCGCCGCCCGCAATGCCGTGATTCCCCATGACGACGTGCTGCCGGGCCTGCTGCGCCTGAAGGGCAGGGTGCGGATCGGCTCGGTCACCAATGGCAATGCCGATTTGCAGACGATCGGCCTGGCGCGCCATTTCGACGCCTCGGTCGCCGCCCCCACGTTCGGCGTCGCCAAGCCGGACCCGCGCATCTTCCTGGAGGCGTGCAATCTGCTGGGCGTGGCGCCGCAGGAGGCGGTGTACGTGGGCGACGACCTGTTGCTGGACGTCCAGGGTGCCCAGCGCGCCGGCTTGCGCGCCGTGTGGATGAACCGGATCGGCAAGCTCAACGACCTGCCCGGCCAGGTCCGCCCAGACCATGAGGTGAGCAGCCTGGACGGCCTGCTGGACTGGCTCAAGCGCGAGCACGCCTGAACTGGCGCCCCGCCCGCTATCGCGTGCATAATAAGAGCATGCAACTCGAACCCCGCGCCCAGACCCTGCTCAAAGCCCTCGTCGAGCGCTACATCGCCGACGGCCAGCCGGTCGGTTCGCGCGCGCTGTCGAAGATTTCCGGCCTCGACCTGTCGCCGGCCACGATCCGCAACATCATGGCCGACCTCGAGGAAATGGGCTACGTCGCCAGTCCGCACACCTCGGCCGGCCGCATTCCGACCCCGCGCGGCTACCGGCTGTTCGTCGACACCCTGCTCACCGTGCAGCACATCGACGAGCAGGCCGCCGCCGCCCAGAATATGCGCTTCCCGAGCCAGCAGCCCCAGAAGATCATCGCCAACGCGGCCCAGATGCTGTCTTCGCTGTCGCAGTTCGCCGGCGTGGTGCAGAGCCCGCGGCGCGAGTCGGTGTTCCAGCAGATCGAATTCCTGCGCCTGTCCGAGAAGCGCATCCTGCTGGTCATCGTCGATCCGCGCGGCGACGTCCAGAACCGCCTCTTGCACACCGAGGTCGATTACACGCCGGGCCAGCTGACGCAGTCGGCCAACTACCTGAACCAGAACTACGCGGGCCTGACCTTCGATGAGGTGCGCGCGCGCCTGAGCGGCGAACTGCGCCAGTTGCGCGACGACATGGGCCGGCTGATGCAGGTGGCGGTGGAGGCGGGCAGCGAGGCGATGTCCGAGGGCGACGACATGGTGATCGCGGGCGAGCGCAACCTGCTGTCGGTATCGGACTTGTCCTCGAACATGAGCTCACTGCGCCAGATGTTCGAGATGTTCGAGCAGAAGACCGGCCTGATGCAGCTGCTCGAGGTGTCGAGCAAGGCGGGCGGGGTGCAGATCTTCATCGGCGGCGAGTCGAAACTGGTGCCGATGGACGAAATGAGCGTGGTGACCGCGCCCTACGAAGTCAATGGGCGCATCGTCGGCACCCTGGGGGTGATCGGGCCGACGCGCATGGCCTACGAGCGCGTGATCCCGATCGTGGACATTACGGCCAAGCTGCTGTCGAACGCCCTGAGCCAGTCGTAGGGGTGTAAAAAAGCGGCCATGGCTGCGTTGCCTCGTCTCGCCGTACTACCCGTACTGTCTTCGACTCGGCGCCTTGCCCTGGCCGCTTTTTACACCCCTACCTGAATCAGTGGCGGTGCGGGCAGGCCGGCTTGACGCAATTGCCGTAGATCGCGAGCGAGTGCTCGGCGATCTTGAAGCCGCGTTCGACCGCGATCTTGTGCTGGCGCGCTTCGATTTCTTCGTCGAAGAATTCTTCCACGTGGCCGCAGTCGAGGCAGACGAGGTGGTCGTGGTGCGAACCGGCGTTGAGCTCGTAGATGGCCTTGCCGGTCTCGAAGTGGTTGCGGTTCAGCAGGCCGGCCTGTTCGAACTGGGTCAGCACGCGGTACACCGTGGCCAGGCCCACATCCATGTTGTCGGCAAGGAGGATTTTGTAGACATCTTCCGCCGTCAGGTGCCGAACGGAGCTGTTCTGGAAGATTTCCAGGATTTTCAGGCGTGGCAGCGTAGCCTTCAGGCCGCTGGCCTTCAGGTCGGTAGGGTTGTTACTCATGTTTGTTGCTCGTAGTTTGGCGGAGTGCTTTATGATATAGCGTTTTGGAGCTCCCGCTCAAACGTTTTGAGGTTACCTATGCGCGTCAAACAAGCCGTCATTCATCGCTATTCTGCCCGGGCAGCGCTCGCGGCCGGCCTCGCATGCACCCTGATGCTGTCCGGCTGCGCCTCCTGGCGCAACCAGACGCGTCCCGCGCCGCCGGTGAACACGGATCCGGCGGCTGTCGCCGTCGACGCGCAGAAGTCGGCGGACGCCGCCAATGCCGGCGCCCAGACCGTCCAGGCCACCAAGCTGCAGAAGTTCATGTGGGTGTTCTCGCCCTACCGTCCCGACATCCAGCAAGGTAACTTCGTCTCGCAGGAGATGCTGGAGCAGCTCAAGGTCGGCCAGACCCGCGACCAGGTGCGCTTCCTGCTCGGCACCCCGCTGCTGCAGGACGTCTTCCACCAGGACCGCTGGGACTACCCCTTCTACCTCGCGCGCGGCAACGGCGAGCTGACCACCAGCCGCGTCACCGTGTTCTTCAAGGACGACAAGGTCGAGCGCTTCGAAGGCGGCAACCTGCCGACCGAGCGCGAATACATCGACCGCATCGCCGGCCCGTCCAAGGTGAGCACCAAGGCCAAGTCCGAATCACGCCCGATGGAAGCGCCCAAGGTCGGCGGCGCGCCGGTGATCCAGCCATGAGCGCCCCGTTGAAAATCGCCGTCGCCGGCGCCAGCGGCCGCATGGGCCGCATGCTGGTCGAAGCCATCCAGGCAGCGCCGGACGCCGAACTGGCGGGCGCGCTCGACGTCCAGGGTTCGCCCTCGATCGGCATGGACGCCGGCGCCTTCGCCGGCCAGCTCACCGGCGTGATCATCCAGTGCGACCTGGCCGCGGCGCTGAAGAACGCCGACGTGCTGATCGACTTCACCCGCCCCGAAGGCACGCTGCGCCACGTGGAATTCTGCGCGGCCAACGGCGTGCAGCTGGTGATCGGCACCACCGGCTTCGACGATGCCGGCAAGGCCGCCATTCGGCTAGCGTCCGAAAAGGTCGGCATCGTGTTCGCCCCGAACATGAGCGTGGGCGTCAACGTCACCCTCAAGCTGCTGGAAATGGCGGCCAGAAGCTTCAACGAAGGCTACGACATCGAGATCGTCGAAGCGCACCACCGCCACAAGGTGGATGCGCCGAGCGGCACCGCCCTCAGGATGGGCGAGGTGATCGCCGGCGCGCTGGGGCGCGACCTGAAGGAATGCGCGGTCTACGGCCGCGAAGGCGTGACCGGCGAGCGGGATCCCTCGACCATCGGCTTCGCCACCGTGCGCGGCGGCGACGTGGTGGGCGACCACACGGTGATGTTCCTCGGCACAGGGGAGCGCATCGAGATCAGCCACAAGTCGAGCAGCCGCGTCACCTACGCCCACGGCGCCCTGCGCTCCGCGCGTTACCTGGCGGGCAAGCCGAACGGCCTGTTCGACATGCAGGACGTGCTGGGACTGAAGGCTTGACCATGGCAGTCGCGGAACTGAACGGCGCCGCCATCGTCGACGAAGCTTCCTTCCATCGCGAGTCCCGGCGCGCGTTCGGCTTCCCGGAGTCCTACGCCGACAGCATCGACGCCTGGGTCGACTGCATGAGCTACCTGCGCGACGAAGAGAACATGACCAAGTTCCGGCTCAAGCCGGATGAGGCGCTGGAGATCGTCGTCCTGGAAGCCGACCGGATGAAGGCCGCCGTGCCCGAACTGCTGGAGGAGATCGCCTTCTGCGTGGGCGGCATCAACGAGCGCTACGAGGATTACGGCGAGAAGCCGGCGCTGGAGCTGGTGCTGCGCTGATCATGCTGGGCTGACGCTGCCCTGATCGTCAGCCCGCACCCCCGAGACCGTCATTCCGGCGAAGGCCGGAATCCAATTTTGTTTGCCTTACCGTGGCTTATGCTTAGGCCAACACGGTGCGGCGAACTTGGATTCCCGCCCTCGCGGGAATGACGGTCTTTAGTTTTGTGGTGCTTTAAACAATGGCGGTCGATCTGTTGAGGCAACAACCCGACCTTTCGCCGCAGTGCAAAATGAAACAGTATAATGTTCTGTTCCACCCCTCATTACGTCTGCAGAAATCATGCAAGAAAAATATAGTCCAGCCGAAGTAGAACAGGCCGCCCAAGCCTACTGGAAGTCGATCGACGCCTATAAAGCCGTCGAACACGACCCGCGTTTCCCGAAAGGCAAATATTACGCCTGCTCGATGCTGCCTTACCCATCGGGCAAGCTGCACATGGGTCACGTGCGCAACTATACGATCAATGACGTGATGTACCGCTACCTGCGGATGAACGGCTACAACGTCCTGATGCCGATGGGCTGGGACGCCTTCGGCATGCCGGCCGAGAACGCGGCGATGGCGAACAACGTGCCGCCGGCCGAGTGGACCTACTCGAACATCGCGCACATGAAGAAGCAGATGGAATCGATGGGCCTGGCCATCGACTGGTCGCGCGAGATGACCGCCTGCAAGCCGGAATACTACAAGTGGAACCAGTGGATGTTCCTCAAGATGCTCGAGAAGGGCATCATCTACCAGAAGACCGGCACCGTGAACTGGGACCCGGTGGACCAGACCGTGCTGGCCAACGAACAGGTGGTGGACGGCCGCGGCTGGCGCTCGGGCGCGCTGATCGAGAAGCGCGAGATCCCGATGTACTACGTGCGCATCACCGAGTACGCGGACGAGCTGCTGGACTACGTCGACAACAAGCTGCCGGGCTGGCCGGAGCGCGTGCGCATCATGCAGGCCAACTGGATCGGCAAGTCGACCGGCGTGCGCTTCGCCTTCCCGCACCAGATCAAGGACGAATCGGGTGAGCTGATCAACGAGGGCAAGCTGTACGTCTTCACCACCCGCGCCGACACCATCATGGGCGTGACCTTCTGCGCCGTGGCGGCCGAGCACCCGCTGGCCCAGCACGCAGCACTAAACAACCCGGAACTGCAGGCCTTCATCGCCGAGTGCAAGCTGGGTTCCGTCATCGAAGCCGACATGGCGACGATGGAGAAAAAGGGCATGCCGACCGGCCTGACCGTGACCCACCCGGTGACGGGCGAGCAGTTGCCGGTCTGGGTCGGCAACTACGTCCTGATGACCTACGGCGACGGCGCCGTGATGGGTGTGCCGGGCCACGACGAGCGCGACTTCGGCTTCGCCAAGAAGTACGACCTGCCGATCAAGCAGGTCGTCGCCGTCGAAGGCCAGGAATTCTCGCTGGACGGCTGGCAGGAGTGGTACGGCGACAAGGAAGCCGGCCGCACCATCAACTCGGGCAAGTACGACGGGCTGGACTACATCGCCGCGGTCAACGCGGTGGCGGGCGACCTGGCCGCGCAGGGCCTGGGCGACAAGAAGGTGACCTTCCGCCTGCGCGACTGGGGCATCTCGCGCCAGCGCTACTGGGGCACCCCGATCCCGATGATCCACTGCGGCGACTGCGGCGCGGTGCCGGTGCCGGAAGCAGACCTGCCGGTCGTGCTGCCGGAACACCTGGTCCCGGACGGCACCGGCAACCCGCTGAACAAGGACGAAGCCTTCCTCAAGTGCGATTGCCCCAAGTGCGGTAAACCTGCGCGTCGCGAGACCGACACGATGGACACCTTCATCGATTCGTCCTGGTACTACATGCGCTATACCTCGCCGGGATCCAACGACAAGATGGTCGACGAGCGCAACGACTACTGGATGCCGATGGACCAGTACATCGGCGGCATCGAGCACGCCGTCATGCACCTGCTGTACGCGCGCTTCTGGACCAAGGTGATGCGCGACTTCGGCCTGCTGAAATTCGACGAGCCGTTTGTGAACCTGCTGACCCAGGGCATGGTGCTGAACGAGACCTACTACCGCGAGGACGCGTCCAGCAAGAAGACCTGGTTCAACCCGGCCGATGTCGAACTCACGTTCGACGACAAGGGCCGCCCGCAGAGCGCCGTTTTGAAATCGGATGGCCAGCCGGTCCAGATCGGCGGCACCGAGAAGATGTCGAAGTCGAAGAACAACGGCATTGACCCGCAGGCGCAGATCGAGCAGTACGGCGCCGACACCGCGCGCCTGTTCACCATGTTCGCCTCGCCGCCGGAGCAGACCCTGGAGTGGTCGAACAGCGGCGTGGAAGGCGCGAGCCGATTCCTGCGCCGTGTCTGGGCCTATGGCTACGCCCAGCGCGAGCGTATCGCCGCGGCCCTGAAAGGCCCGCAGCAAGGCTCGCTCGACGATGCCCAGAAGGCCCTGCGCCGCGAAGTGCACAAGGTGCTGCAGCAGGCCGACTACGACCTGAAGCGCATCCAGTACAACACCGTGGTGTCGGCCTGCATGAAGATGCTCAATACCCTGGAGTCGGCCAAGCTGGCCGAGGGTGTGGCGAGCGACGCCGTGATCGCAGAAGGCTTCTCGATCTTCCTGCGCCTGCTGAACCCGGTGGCGCCGCACATCACCCACGCGCTGTGGAGCGAGCTGGGCTATGCCGCAGTCTACGGCGACATCCTCAACGTGCAGTGGCCGGAAGTCGACCCGGCCGCACTGGAGCAGTCCGAGATCGAGCTGATGATCCAGGTGAACGGCAAGCTGCGCGGCTCGGTCAAAGTCCCGAAAGATGCGGACAAGGCGGCGATCGAAGCTGCCGCGCTGGCCGAGGAATCGGTGCAGAAATTCATCGAAGGCACGCCGAAGAAGGTCGTCGTCGTGCCGGGCAAACTCATCAACATCGTGGTGTAAACCGATGAAAACCATCGTGGTACGCACGCTCGCAGCGGTCCTGGTGGCCGCTACCCTCGCGGGTTGCGGCTTCCAGCTGCGCGGCTCGACCGGCCAGTACAACATGCCCTTCCAGAGCATCTACCTGGCCTTCCCCGAGACCTCGCCGCTGGGCACGGAGCTCAAGCGCAACTTGCGCGCGGGCGATTCCGTGCGCGTCGAGACCGACGCCTCCAAGGCGCAGGCCTTGTTCGACGTGCTGTCCGAATCGCGCGGCAAGTCCATCCTGTCGCTGAACAGCCTGGGCCGGGTGCGCGAGTACTCGCTGAGCTATACGCTGGTGTTCCGCGTGCGCGATGCCAACAACAAGGAACTGCTGGGACCGACCGAGATCACCCTGCGCCGCAACATCGCCTTCGATGAATCGCAGGTGCTGGCCAAGGAATCGGAAGAGCAGCTCCTGTACCGCGACATGCAGGCCGACCTGGTGCAGCAGATCCTGCGCCGCCTGGCGGCCATCAAACCGGTGTGAAGCTGACGCATTGAATCTTCATTATGCAACTGCGGCCTGAGGCTTTAGAGGGCCACCTGGCCAAGGGCCTGGCGCCCTTGTACGTGATCACCAGCGACGAGCACCTGCTCGCGCTGGAGGCGGCCGACCGCATCCGCAAGACCGCCCGCGCGCAAGGTTTTACCGAGCGCGACGTGCTCACGGTCGAGCGCAACTTCAAGTGGGGCGAACTGCTGGCGGCGAACCAGGCCATGTCCCTGTTCGGCGACAAGAAGCTGATCGAGCTGCGCATCCCGGGCGGCAAGCCGGGCAAGGACGGCAGCGCCGCCCTGCAGGCCTACGCCAAGGACCTCGGCCCCGACAACCTCACCCTCATCACCCTGCCCAAGCTGGACTGGCAAACCGCCAAGGCCTCGTGGGTGGCGGCGCTGCAGCAGGCGGCGGTCTACATCGAGATCTCGAACGTGGAACGCGCCCAATTGCCGGGCTGGATCGGCATGCGCTTGTCCAGCCAGGGGCAGAGCGCCGAGCGCCAGAGCCTGGATTTCATCGCCGACCGGGTCGAGGGCAACCTGCTGGCTGCGCACCAGGAAATCCAGAAACTCGGCCTGCTGTACGAGCCGGGCAAGCTGAGCTTCGAGCAGGTGCACGATGCCGTGCTGAACGTTGCGCGCTACGACGTGTTCAAGCTGTCCGAGGCGATGCTGGCGGGGGACCCGGCGCGCCTGGCGCGCATGCTCGACGGTTTGAAGGGCGAGGGCGAAGCCCTGCCGCTGGTTTTATGGGCCGTCAGTGAAGAAATCCGCACGCTGCTAAAATTGAAATCCGGGATGGCGCAGGGCCGCCCGCTGGGCGCGCTGCTGAAGGAATACCGCATCTGGGGTCCGCGCGAGCGCATGATGGAACCGGCGCTGCGGCGCGTGTCGATCGCCACGCTGGAAGCGGCGCTGCAGGAGGCGGCGCAGGTGGACCGGATGGTCAAGGGCTTGCGCGCGAAGGCGTTTGCGGGCGATGCATGGGATGCCATGCTGCAGCTGGCGCTGCGGGTCGCGCGGTAATTTTGCCCGGCTGTTCCTGGGCCGGTTGAACGCGTGGGCGGGAGACCCGCCCACCCTACAGGTCGCGGTTTTCGTAGGGTGACGGGGTAATTTCGGGCAATGCCCGGAATTACAAACGCCCACGCGTCCAAATCACGTTTGATTTGCCAATCCGCGGTACGAATATCGCAATACGGGGCTACACGATGGACATCACCGAACACATGCACTCCATGGGCCGCAAGGCCCGTGCCGCGTCGCGCGCCATGGCGCGCGCCGACGGCGCCACCCGCAACCGCGCGCTGCTGCTGATCGCCGAGGCCATCGAGCGCGACGCGGACATGCTGCGCGCCGCCAACCAAGAGGACATGGAGGCCGCCCGCGCCAATGGCCTGGAGCCGGCCCTGCTTGACCGCCTGCTGCTTTCCGACGGCGCCATCCAGACCATGGTCGAGGGCCTGCGCCAGATCGTCACGCTGCCCGACCCGGTCGGCGAGATCACCAACATGAAGCCGCGCCCGAGCGGCATCCAGGTCGGCCAGATGCGCGTGCCCCTGGGCGTCATCGGCATCATCTACGAGGCGCGCCCGAACGTGACGGTGGACGCGGCCGGCCTGTGCATCAAGAGCGGCAACGCCGCCATCCTGCGCGGCGGCTCGGAAGCGATCCACTGCAACCGCGCGCTGGCCAGGCTGGTGAGCGAAGGCCTGCAGGGCGCCGGGCTGCCGCTCGATGCGGTGCAGGTGGTCGATACCACCGACCGCGCCGCCGTCGGCGCCTTGATCACGATGCCGCAGTACGTGGACGTGATCGTCCCGCGCGGGGGCAAGGGCCTGATCGCGCGCCTGATGGAGGAATCCACGGTCCCGATGATCAAGCACCTGGACGGCATCTGCCACGTCTACATCGACGACAAGGCAGACGTCGCCAAGGCGCTGCCGGTGGCCTTCAACGCCAAGTGCCACCGCTACGGCACCTGCAACACCATGGAAACCCTCCTGGTGGCGCGCGCGATCGCACCAAGCGTGCTGCCGCAGTTGGCGGAGCTGTACAAGACGAAAGAGGTCGAACTGCGCGCCGATGCCGAAGCGCATGCGATCCTGGCCGGCTATCCCTGGCTGGAGCACGCGACCGAGCAGGACTGGAGCACCGAATACCTGGCGCCGGTCCTGGCGATCCGCGTGGTGGAAGGGCTGGATGGCGCGATCGACCACATCAACACCTGGTCGTCGAAGCACACCGAATCGATCATCACCGAGGACTACAGCGCCGCGCTGCGCTTCCTGCGCGAGGTCGATTCGGCCTCGGTCATGGTGAATGCCTCGACCCGCTTCGCGGACGGCTTCGAATACGGGCTGGGCGCGGAGATCGGCATCTCGAACGACAAGTTGCATGCGCGCGGCCCGGTCGGACTGGAGGGACTCACCTCGCTCAAGTACGTCGTGTTCGGGCACGGCGAAGTGCGCAACTAATCACAAGGAAACGCATGTATCTCTGGATCAAGGCCCTGCACATCGTCTTCATCGCCGCCTGGTTCGCCGGGCTGTTCTACCTGCCGCGCATCTTCGTCAACCTGGCCCAGGAAACCAATCCGGCAGTGCTCGAGCGCTTGCTGGGCATGGGGCGCCGGCTGTACCGCTTCACCACGATCCTGATGGTGCCGGCCCTGGCGCTGGGCATCTGGCTGTGGCTGGGCTACGGCATCCGGGGCGGCTGGTTGCACGCGAAACTCGCGCTGGTGATCCTGACGATCGGCTACCATCACGCCTGCGGCTCGCTGCTGAAAAAGTTCGAGCGCGGAGCGAATGTGCGCAGCCACAAGTGGTACCGGTATTTCAATGAAGTGCCGGTGCTGCTGTTGCTGGCGATCGTGATTTTGGTGGTGGTCAAACCATTCTGATCAGCACCGCTAGAATTAGCACCACTGCATTTGATCCGTCATTCCCGCGAAGGCGGGAATCCAGGTTCGTTGGTCCGCCGCGAACGTCAAATTGGGTTCCCGCCTGCGCGGGAATGACGGTCTGGAGGGCGCGGCACGGGCCGGCGCCACTGTTTTCTGATTTTTCAACGGACAAAGGGTACCCCTCATGGCCTCATATTTCTGCCCATGCCCGCGCGGCATGGAAGCGGCGCTTGCCGAAGAACTGGGCGACATCGCCCAGCAAAGCACCACCATGCGGGTGCACAACCAGGTGCCGGGCGGCGTGCACTGCTCCGGTTCGATGGTCGATGCCTATCGCATCAACCTGCACTCGCGCATCGCCTCGCGCGTCCTGATGCGCATGGGGCAGCGCAGCTACAACAACGAGAACGACATCTATGACCTGGTGCTCGAGCAGCCCTGGGAAGACTGGTTCGGCGTCAACCACACCATCCGCGTCGACGTCACCGCGGTGAAATCCCCGCTGAAGAGCCTCGAGTTCACCACGCTGAAGATCAAGGACGCCGTCTGCGACCGATTCCGCGACCAGTTCAACAAGCGCCCCTCGGTGAACACGCGCGAGCCGGACATGCGCATCGTCGGCTTCCTCGACCAGCGCAACTTCATCATCTATCTCGACACCTCGGGCGAGGCGCTGTTCAAACGCGGCTGGCGTGAAGAAACCGGCGACGCGCCGCTGCGCGAGAACCTGGCCGCCGGCATGCTGCGCGTGGCCGGCTGGAAGCCGGGCATCCCGCTGTTCGACCCGATGTGCGGCTCCGGCACCATCCTGGTCGAAGCGGCCCAGATGGTGCAGGGCATCCCGCCGGGCGCGCGCCGCCGTTTCGCCTTCGAGAAATTCGCCGACTTCGACCGCGAGGCCTGGGCGGCGCTGAAAGCCGAGATCAAACCCAATCCGCTCCCCAGCGAACCGACCATCTTCGGCTCCGACATCTCGGGCGACATGGTCGCGATGACCCGCCACAACCTGAAGGTGGCCGGGATCCTGTTCGACGTGCCGCTCAAGCAGATCGAGGCCCAGCACGTGTCGCCGCCCACGAGCGAGCCGGGCATCCTCCTGACCAACCCGCCGTACGGCGAGCGGATCGGCGTGCGCGGCGACTCCACGATGCCGCAGGACGAGATGGCGGTGTCCTTCTATTCGGCGCTGGGTACCACGCTCAAGCAGCGCTTCGCCGGCTGGACCGTCTTACTGTTCACGGCGGACCTGGGGCTGCCCAAGCTGCTGCGCCTGAAGGAATCGCGCAAGACCCCGTTCTTCAACGGCGCGCTCGAATGCCGCCTGTTCCGCTTCGACATGGTGGCGGGCTTCAACCGCCGCGAGGAAGCCAAACCAAGACAGGAGCAATAAGCCCTCCATGCTGCCGCCGACCGAACCCGACGACTTGCCCAAGGATCCGGTCACGCCGGTTCCGCTGCCGCCGCCCCATCGAATCGCCATGCTCAGCGCCGGCGGCCTGGCCACGCTGCTGGCCGCGATGTCGATGCTGGGGCCGTTCTCGATCGACGCCTATCTGCCGGCCTTCCCGCAGATCCGCGCCGAACTGAACGCGTCGGCGCTGGAAGTGCAGCAGACGCTCACCGCCTACATGCTGGCCTTCGCCGGCATGGTGCTGTGGCACGGCGCGCTGTCCGATGCCTTCGGGCGGCGCAACGTGGTCCTGTTCGCGCTGGTGGTGTTCGCGATCGGCACCTTCGGCTGCGCGGCGGCCAGTTCGGTGCACTACCTGTGGGTGTTCCGCATCATGCAGGGCGTGTCGGCGGGGGCGGGCGTGGTGGTGGGGCGCGCCATCATCCGCGACCTGTATTCGGATGCCGAGGCGGCGCGCCTGCTGTCGATGGTCACCATGATCTTCTCGATCGCGCCGGCCATCGCGCCGGTACTGGGCGGCTGGATCGTCACCCTGGCCGACTGGCGCGCGATCTTCCTGGCGTTGTGCGCCTACACCGTCATCCTGGGCTGGTTCTGCTGGAAGCATCTGCCGGAAACCGTGCCCAAGGAGAAGCGCCAGCCGTTCAACCCGCGCTTCCTGGCCCAGAGCTACGGCGCCATCTTCAGCTCCTTCCTGTTCCACATGAAGTCGGGCGTGGTGGCGCTGAATTTCGCCGGCCTGTTCCTGTACATCGCGTCGGCGCCGGTGATGCTGCCCGAGCACCTCGGCCTGGGGCCTTCGCAATTCGCCTGGCTGTTCGTGCCGACCGTGAGCGGCATCTTCCTGGGCGCGCTGGCGGCCAACCGCATGGCGGGCAAGCTGGGTTTCGCGCGCCAGATCCGGATCGGCTTCTTCTTCATGCTGGGCGCGGTCGCGTTCAACGTGACCTACCACAGCTTCCTGCCGCCCTCGCTGCCCTGGAGCGTGGCGCACATGTTCTTCTTCACCTTCGGCAGTTCGATCATCGCGCCGGGCGCCACCCTGATGGCACTCGATATGTTCCCGCACATCCGCGGCACCGTGGCTTCCTGCCAGTCCTTCGTCACCACCCTAGCCGGAGCGATCGTCGCCGGCGTGATCTCGCCGATGCTCTCGCATTCGGTGTTGTCGCTGGCGCTCGGCCAGGCCGGCTTCACGCTGCTGTCGATCGGCCTGTGGGCGACCGCGCGCCACTACCGGCGCCAGAAAATCCGCGACGGGCACCCGATGCCTTGACAATGTGCGAGCAGCCATGTCTGGCTGCTCGCATGAAATAAAATTTCATATATGCATATATGTATGAAATAATCTTTCCCCTATGCGGAAATGGCTTTCTCGCGCCTCTATCTTTAGAGCGACATCTCGACAACACTTTTTACAGAAAGTATTGTTCCCGATCAGAAATGTCTATATGCTAAGATAAGTTTTTCATGCTCGGAACAAACGTTTAAACATTGTTCTGTTCAGTACATAAACAAGAAAGACTTTGTGGCAACCCTATCCGGGCTGCCTCGGACAACCTTCGACACGCGGCCGCGTTTGAGACCATGCAAGCTTCGGATCAGGATATCCGCAATCGTCTGCTGATTGCCCGTCTGCCGGCAATGCCGCAGATCCTCGTGCGTCTCATCGAACACTTGCAGGCCGACGACCTCGGGATGCCGGAACTGGCCGCCCTGATTTCGAAGGATGCCGGCATGACCGGCAAATTGCTGGCCGTGGCCAACAGCTCGGCATACCAGCGCCACCACCGCAACGTCAACCTCGAGCAGTCCCTGGTCGCCCTCGGCACCGACATGATCAAGACGCTGGTCATCAGCGACTCGGTGTTCCAGACTTTTAACAACTTCCCGCATTCCGGCAGCACCGACCTGCGCGCCTTCTGGAAGAACGCCCTGAGCACTGCCGTGATCGCGCGTGAGATCGCCCACGCGGTCGAGTATCCGCACCTGGAAGAGGCCTACCTAGCCGGCCTGCTGCACAACGTCGGCCGCCTGGCTCTCTTGGCCACCGCGCCCAAGGAATACGCCTACAACTTCAGCGCGCGCGACGACGAGGACCTGTGCGCCGTCGAGCAGCGCACCCTGCAGATCACCCATGCCGAAGCCGGCGCCTGGCTGATCGAACGCTGGCAGCTCGATTCCTTCCTGGCCGACGCCGTGCTGTACCACCACGAGCCGAGCGAGCGCCTGGAGTCGGCCCATCCCCTGATCCGCATCGTGCGCCTGGCCCACGTGCTGTCCAGCCATGCCGGCGACGAGGCCATGGTCGTCGAGGCCGCCGGCCTGTGCGGCATCGACGGCGAACAGGCCGGCCAGATGCTGGCGGGCGCCGCGCGCCAGGTCGAGAAGGCCGCCGCCCACCTGGGCATCGACCTGGCGGGCGCCGACGACATCCCGGCGCCGCCGGCCTACGCCGCGCCGGCGCTCGATCCGGTGCAGCAGCGCCTGTCCGAAGAAGTGCGCAACATGGTGCTGGTGTCGGAAGTCGGCCAGAGCTTCGCGCGCCAGCAGGGCGAATCGGGCCTGCTCGAAGCGATGACGCGCTCGGCCCGCATCCTGTTCGACTTCGGCAATGCCGTGGTCTTGCTGGAGAACCCGACCGGCCATGCCCTGGTCGGAGCGCCGATCCAGGGCAGCCAGCGCATCGCCGAATTCGCCGTGCCGCTCGCCAAGGGCGGCGCGATCGCCAAGAGCGCGCTGGAACGCCGTCCGGCCTTCATCGGGCGCGACGGCGACAGCCTCGGCCTGGCCGAGGAGCAGCTGCTGCGCATGCTCGGCACCGACAGCCTGGTGTGCGTGCCGCTGGTCGCCGGCGCACGCTGCCTGGGCGTGCTGATCGGCGGCATCGCGGCCTGGCAGGTCCCGTACTGCCAGCGGCGCGAGCGCTTCATGCAGTCCTTCGGGGCGCAGGCCGCGTCCGCGCTGGAGAACATGCTATCCGAGCGCGGCCATGCGCGCCGCCAGCTGGCCCACGTGGCCGAGGAATACCGCGAAGCCTCGCGCCGCGTGGTGCACGAGGTGAACAATCCGCTGTCGATCATCAAGAACTACCTGAGTGTCCTCGACAGCAAGCTGGCGCGCCAGGAGCCGGTGAGCACCGAGATGTCGATCCTGAACGAGGAAATCGACCGCGTCGGCCAGTTGGTCAGCAGCCTGGCCGAGCTGAAACCCGTCGACACCGGACCGCGCCCGACCGACGTCGCCAAGGTGGTGGACGAAGTGCAGCGCCTGTTCCGCAGCACCGGCTTCGTGCCGGCCACGGTCGACCTCAACGTCACCATGCACGAGGAGGCGACCCGCATCGAGGGCGACGCCGACGTGCTCAAGCAGATTCTGGTGAACCTGGTGAAGAACGCCATCGAGGCCCTCGGCACGAGCGGCGGGCGGGTGGACATCGTCAACCGTGGGCACGTGAACCGCGAGCGCCAGCTCTACCTGGAGCTGGTCGTCAGCGACAACGGCCCCGGCCTGTCGCGCGAGGTGCTGGCCCACCTGTTCTCGCCGGTGAAGAGCACCAAGGACGGCGCCCATCACGGCCTGGGCCTGTCGATCGTGCACAGCCTGGTCAAGAAGCTGGGCGGCCACATCGCCTGCCGCAGCGGCCGCAACGGCACCGCATTCGAAATCCTCCTGCCGGCGTGGTCCGGCGCCGGCGCGGGCATGGCCGGCAGCGCCGGCGCCGGCCTTGGACATCCCGTGGCGCTGCCGGCCCGCGCGCTGGGCTCCGCATAACATCATGATCAACGCGCATACCGCCATGTTTTCCGGCGAACCGGCTTCGGCGCCTGTCCCATTCGCCCCGACGTTCGACACCGACAGCCAGCCACGCCTGCTGCTGGTCGACGACGAGCCGCGCCTGCTCTCCTCGCTGTACGAGCTGCTGCGCGACCGCGGCTACTCCTTGAGCACCGCGTCCTCGGGCAGCGAAGCCCTGGCCCACCTGTCGCGCCTGCGCTTCGACCTGGTCCTGCTCGACCTGCGCCTGCCCGACATCGGCGGCCACGAGATCATGGACTTCATCAACGAGAAGGGCATCGACGCCGACGTGATCGTGATGAGCGGCGAAGTCGGCATCGATGCGGCGATCGGCGCGCTCAAGCGCGGCGCCTACGACTATTTGCGCAAACCCTACGCCAGGGAAGAACTGCTGGCCACGGTGGCCAACGCCCTCAAGGGCCGCCGCCTGTCGCTCGAGAACCAGCGCATGGCCACCCAGCTGGAAAACTCCGAGAAGATGTACCGCTACCTGGTGGACTCCTCGCCGGACATCATCTACACGCTGAACCACGAAGGCCGCTTCACTTTCGTCAACGACCGCGCCTACCAGCTGCTCGGCTATGCGCGCGACGAGCTGCTCGGCAAGCATTATTCGGTACTGGTGCACGAGGAAGACCTGGAGCGCGCGCGCTACGTCTTCAACGAGCGCCGCGTCGACGAGCGCGCCTCGCGCAACGTCGAGCTGCGCCTGAAGTGCAGGAATGGCGGCGGCAGCGGCGGCAGCGCCCACGAGCGCACCTTCAACAACACCCTGATGACGATTTCGCTCAACGCGATCGGCATGCACGTGCCCGACCAGGAAGTGAAGAAGCTCGAGTTCTTCGGCACCTACGGCGTGGCGCGCGACATCACCGACCGCAAGCGCGCGGAAGAGGTCATCTCCTACCAGGCCTACCACGACATCCTGACCGACCTGCCGAACCGCATCCTGTTCAAGGATCGCCTCGGACTGGCGGTAATCCAGGCCAAGCGCAAGAAGACCGAGCTGGCGGTGATGTTCATCGACCTGGACCGCTTCAAGCTGGTCAACGACACCCTCGGGCACGTCAAGGGCGACGAGCTGCTGCAGCAGGCCGCTACCCGCCTGAAGGGCTGCCTGCGCAAGGGCGACACGCTGGCGCGCCAGGGCGGCGACGAATTCACCATCGTGCTGCCGGAATTGCGCGACCGCGACGACGCGCGCATGGTCGCCGACAAGTTCCTCGAGACCCTGCAGGCGCCGTTCGACCTGGACGGCCACGAGGTGCACATCTCGGCCTCGATCGGCATCGCGATCTATCCGACCGACGGCGAATCGATCGACGAACTGCTGCGCCACGCCGACATCGCGATGTACCAGGTCAAGGCCCAGGGCAAGAACGGCCACAGCTTCTACCACACCTCGATGCTGGACATCTCGCACCAGAAGATCGCCCTCGAGCAGGCCCTGCGCCGCGCGCTCGAGCAGGACGAGCTGGAGATGTACTACCAGCCGCAGATCGACGCGCTGACCGGCCGCATCGTCGGGGCCGAAGCGCTGATGCGCTGGAACCATCCGACCCGCGGCCTCTTGTCGGCCGGCGAGTTCCTCCCCTTCGCGGAAGAGAACGGCCTGATGCTGCCGATCTCGGACTGGATGATCGGCGCCCTGTGCCGCGACATGCTGCAGTGGAACGCCTCGGGCACCGACCACGTGCGCCTGTCGCTCAACCTGTCGCCGCAGTACCTCGACCGCGGCGACTTCTTCGAGAAGATGCGCAACGCGTTGGTGCGCTACGGGATCGCGCCGGGCCAGATCGAGGTCGAGATCACCGAGAACATCTGCATCCGCAACCCGCAGTACGCGATCGAGCAGCTCAACAAACTGTGCCAGCTGGGGGTGTCGATCGCGATCGACGACTTCGGCACCGGCTACTCGTCGCTGTCCTACCTGCACCGCTTCCCGATCCATACCGTCAAGATCGACCAGTCCTTCGTCAAGGAGATCCACGAAGAGGGCGGCCACTATCCCGTGATCCTGGCGATCATCTCGATCGCGCGCGGACTCGGGCTGAACCTGATCGCGGAAGGCGTGGAGACCGAGGAACAGGCGCGCTACCTGCGTGCCAACGGCTGCATGACGATGCAGGGCTACCTGTACTACCGCCCGATCCCGCTGGGCGAATTCATCAAGTCGCTGCGCACCCAGCCGACGCTGTTCGGCCTGCGGGCAGTGCAAGCGTAAGCGGACGCCATGCTCGAGATTCCTGCCCAAGCAGGCGACGTGGAAGGTCGCCATACTGCGGAATTCCTGCGCGTGAAGGGCATGGCCGAGCGCGGCGTGCCGAGCGCCCAGCACAGCCTGGGCTTCATGTACGCGAGCGGCCAGGGCGTGTCCCAGAACTACGAACTGGCGGTGGCCTGGTACCGCATGGCGGCCAGCGCCGACCTCGAGCTGGCCCAGTACAACCTCGGCGTGATGTACCAGAAGGGCCAGGGCGTGGCCCAGGACTACGGCCAGGCAGCTTACTGGTACCGCCGCGCCGCCGAACAGGGCTACGCGCCGGCGCAGTACAACCTGGGCTGGCTGTACGCGAAAGGACAGGGCGTGCCGAACGACGTGCAGCAGGCCCTGCACTGGTTCAGCCAGGCGGCAAGCCAGGGCGAGCCGGGCGCGCAGCACAACCTCGGCATGATGTACGAGACCGGCAAGGGCGTGCCCCAGGACCAGGACGCGGCCGCCGAGTGGTACCGGCGCGCGGCGGAGCAGGGCTATGCGCGCTCGCAGTTCAGCCTCGCGCTGCGCACCGGCGGGGCGCAATCGGTCGACTGGTTCCGCAAGGCCGCCGAGCAGGGCTATGCGCCGGCCCAGTTCAATCTCGGCCTGCGCTACGACAAGGGACAGGACGTCGAGCAGGACAGCGAGCTGGCGATCCTGTGGTACGAACGCGCCGCCAGCCAGGGCCATGCCAGTTCCCAGTTCAACCTCGCCCTGGTCTACGACAGCGGCCACGGCGTGCCGCGCGACGAAGCGCTGGCGCTGCACTGGTACCGCCGCGCGGCCGAACAGGGCCATGCCGGCGCCCAGGACAACCTCGGCGTGCGCTACGAGCACGGGCAGGGCGTCGAACGCGATGCCGCCACGGCCGCGCACTGGTACCGCCAGGCCGCCGAGCAGGGCATGCCCTCGGCCCAGTACCACTTCGGCCAGCTGTTCGATGCGGGCAGTGGCGTGCCGCACGATTCTGCTAGGGCCGCGCACTGGTACCAAAAGGCGGCCGAGCAGGGCCACCTGCGCGCCCAGTTCGACCTCGGCCTGCGTTACGAAGGCGGGATCGGCGTGGCGCGCGACGAGGCGCAGGCGCTGGCGTGGTACCGCCGCGCGGCTGCCCAGGACTACGCGCCGGCCCAGTACATGGTGGGCGTGCTGCTGGACCGCGCCGAGCATGCCGATCCAAGCGAGGCGACCGACTGGTTTCATAAAGCCGCCGACCAGGGCCACGCGCTGGCCCAGTTCGAGCTGGGCCTGCGCCACGACTGCGGCAAGGGCATCGAGCGCGACTACGAGGCGGCGCATTTCTGGTACCTGTGCGCGGCGCGCCAGGGCCATGCGCGCGCCCAGTTCAACCTCGGCGTGATGTATTCGGCGGGGCAGGGCGTGCAGCGCGACCTGGTCGAGGCCTATGCCTGGCTGCAGCGCGCTGGCGGCGCCGGCGTGGCGGCGGCGTCAAGCTACCTGAAGAAGATCGCGGCACGCATGGAGCCGCAGTTGCTGGCGCAGGCGCAGGGCCACGCCTGACGCATCCTGGCTGCGTCATCGCGGCCCAACATATGCATCCATTCCCTCTGGCGCCAGCTCTACGTTTCCTGTAGGGTGGTCGGCTCTGCCGACCGCGCGTCCAACCGGCGCGTGACTCGACGGACGCATACATACAACAACTGTCCACGAGACGCCATGAAAATACTCGCTCTGCCCCTCCTGCTCGGTCTCGCAGCCGCAGCAGCCCTGCCTTCCCACGCCGCACCAGCCAGCAACGCCAAGGCCACGGTCTTCGACCGCAAGGCCTACACCATCGATCATAAGAAATTCGTGCTGCCCAACGGCCTGACCCTGCTGGTCCACACCGACCACAGCGTGCCGGTGGTCGGCGTGAACATGTGGTACCACGTCGGTTCGCGCAACGAAAAGCGCGGCAAGACCGGCTTCGCCCACCTGTTCGAGCACTTCTTCTTCAACGGTTCCGAGAACTACCCGCACGGCTTCCGCGAGGCGATGGACGACCTGGGCGCGAACAACCGCAACGGCACCACCAACGTCGACCGCACCAACTTCTTCGAAGACGTGCCGGTGTCGGCGCTGGAGCGCACCCTGTTCCTGGAATCGGACCGCATGGGCTTCCTGGGCAACTACATCTCGCAGGCGATGCTGGAGCGCGAGCGCGGCGTGGTGCAGAACGAGAAGCGCCAGGGCGAGAACCAGCCGTATGGCCGCGTGCGCATGGAGATCTCGGCCAAGATGTACCCCTACTCGCACCCGTATTCGTGGTCGACGATCGGCTACATGGAAGACCTGCAGGCCGCCTCGCTGGAAGACATCAAGGAGTGGTACCGCACCTACTACGGCCCGAACAACGCGGTGATCTCGCTGGCCGGCGACATCACCCCGGAACGCGCCTACGAGCTGGTGAACAAGTATTTCGGCGCGATCCCGCCCGGTCCTCCGCTGCCGCGCCTTGAAAAGTGGATCCCCCAGCTGGACCGCAACATCCGCGACGAGATGGAAGACCACGTGCCCCAGGCGCGCATCTACCGCAGCTGGCACACCTCTTCGTGGAAGGACGCCGACACCCAGCGCCTGAACCTGCTGGCCGGCGTGCTGGCGGGCTCCAAGAACGCGCGCCTGGACAAGCGCCTGGTGTACGAGAAGGGCATGGCAACCAGCGTCTCGGCCTACGTGAACGATGCGGAGCTGGGCGGCAGCTTCAACCTGATCGTCACGGTCAAGCCGGGTGTCGATCCGCTCGAGGTCGAGCGCGAGATGGAGCGCGTGGTCACCGAGCTGCTCGACAAGGGCCCGCTCGAGGCTGAACTCAAGCGCGTGAAGACGCGCGACCTGGCCGATTTCGCGCGCAGCCTGGAGCGCGTGGGCGGCATGGGCGGCCGCAACGACGTGCTGGCCGAGAGCGAGACCTACGGCGGCAAGCCGGACGCCTACCTCGACCGCCTCGAGCTGTTCGCCACCAGCACCCCGGCGGACGTCAAGGCGGCCGCCAACCGCTGGCTGCGCGCCAACCACTACACCATGACGGTGCGCCCGGCGGCCAAGCTGGCCGCCACCAAGTCGACCCTGGACCGCAAGCAGCTGCCCGCACTGGGCGAGGCCCCTGACGTCAAGTTCCCGGCGCTGCAGCGCGCCCAGCTGAAGAACGGCCTGAAGGTCGTCCTGCTGGAGCGCCATACCGCCCCGATCGTCAACGTTTCGCTGGCGGTCGACGCCGGCGCGGCCTCGGACACCGCGGCCAAGGCCGGCGCCGCCTCGCTGGCGCTGGACCTGCTGGACAAGGGCACCAAGTCGCGTGATGCCTTCGCGCTGTCGGACGCGCTGGAAAACCTGGGCGCGCGCCTGAGCACCGGTACCAGCCAGGACCAGTCGCTGGTGCGCCTGCAGGCGACCAGCGCCAACCTGATGCCTTCGCTGGCCCTGATGGCCGAAGCGGCGCTGAATCCCAGCTTCCCGCAAGAACAGTTCGCGCTGTCGAAGAGCCGCCGCATCGCCGCCATCGGCCAGGAAAAGGCCCAGCCGAACAGCCTGGCCCTGCGCCTGATCCCGTCGCTGCTGTACGGACCCGAGCATGCCTATGGCAAGCCGGCCTCCGGTTTCGAAGGCAGCGTGCAAGGCTTGAGCCGCGAGGACCTGATGGCATGGCACGGCACCTGGTTCAAGCCGGGCAGCGCCACCATCGTCGTCGCCGGCGACACCACCATGGACAAGCTGCTGCCGGCGCTGGAAGCGAGCTTCGGCAAGTGGCAGCCGGGCAGCGCCCCGGCCAAGAAGATGGCCACCGTGCCGCCGACCCGCGGCAAGCGCCTGATCCTGGTGGACAAGCCGGACGCGCCGCAGTCGACCATCGTCGCCACCCACGTGTCGCAGGCCTATGGCCAGCCGGAAGACCTGGCGATGGAGCCGGTGATGACCAACTTCGGCGGCATCGCGACCTCGCGCCTGAACCGCAACCTGCGCCTGGACAAGCACTGGAGCTACGGCACCCAAGCCCGCCTGCCGGACGTGCGCGGCCAGCGTCCGTTCTACATCATCGCGCCGGTACAGACCGACAAGACGATCGAGGCCATGCGGGAGGTAGCCAAGGAACTGCGCGGCGTCGCGGGCGAGCGCCCGCTGGTGGGCCTTGAATACGAGAGCATCATGCGCAACATGAGCTCGCGCCTGCCGGGCCGCTTCTCCACCCTCGCCGCCCTGGAAGCGGCAGGGCTGGACGCCGTCAACCTGAGCCTGGCCGACGACTACTGGACCAGGTACGCGTCGAACGTGCGCGCGCTCAAGCCGGAGCAGCTGGCGGCGGCATCGTCCAAGTTCATCAAGCCGGACGAGGCGGTGTGGATGGTGATCGGCGACCTGCGCAAGATCGAAGCGGGCGTGCGCTCGCTCGGCTGGGGTGACGTGACCGTGGTGGATGCGGACGGCAAGCCGATTCGTTGATCGGAGCTTGCTGTAGTGGAAAGCCCGGTCTGGTGGCCGGGCTTTTTTACGTTCGTCTCTGCGCTAGGGAATTGGGTTCCGGCCTTCGCCGGAACGACGGGTTTGCGGGCAGCTAATGAGATAACGCTAACTCCATACGTTAGCCTTAAAACCGTCGTTCCCGCAAAGGCGGGAACCCAATTTACGCGAGCGCGCTGACCCGCCTCTTTATACCACCCGTCCCATCTTTGAACCGCAATCAAGCCCGCACACTTGACCCATCCACCCTGTGCATACGCGCGCGATAGTATACTGTATGCCCATACAGTTCAAGGCATGCAATGGAACTCAAGGACAAACTGGAAATCCTGGCCGACGCCGCGAAATACGACGCGTCCTGCGCCAGCAGCGGCGCACCCAAGCGTTCGTCCGAGGACAAGGACGGCTTCGGCGCCACCACCGGCATGGGCATCTGCCACAGCTACACTCCGGACGGCCGCTGCGTCTCGCTGCTCAAGATCCTGCTCACCAACTTCTGCATCTACGACTGCCAGTACTGCATCAACCGCCGCACGTCCAACGTGCCGCGCGCCCGCTTCTCGGTGGAAGAGGTGGTCAAGCTGACCCATGATTTCTACGTCCGCAACTACATCGACGGCCTGTTCCTGAGCTCGGGCATCATCCAGTCGGCCGACTACACCATGGAGCAGCTGGTGGCGGTGGCGCGCCAGTTGCGCGAGGTGCACCAGTTCCGCGGCTACATCCACCTCAAGACCATTCCGGACGCCGACCCGCTGCTGATCGAAGAGGCGGGCCGCTGGGCGGACCGCCTGTCGGTGAACATCGAGCTGCCGACCCACGACAGCGTGACCCGCCTGGCGCCGGAAAAGAACGTCCACACCATCAAGCTGGCGATGGGCTCGATCCGCCGCAAGCTCGACGAAAAGCGTGAAGAGCCGAAGGCGCCGAACTTCGCGCCGGCCGGGCAGAGCACGCAAATGATCGTTGGCGCCGACGCCAGCGACGACCATACCATCCTGAACACCGCCGAGACGCTGTATGGCAGCTATCAACTCAAGCGCGTGTACTACTCGGCCTTCAGCCCGATCCCGCAAAGCCCGAAGAGCGTGCCGCTAGCTCCCCCGCCGCTGCTGCGCGAGCACCGCCTGTACCAGGCCGACTTCCTGCTGCGCGGCTACGGCTTCACCGCGGGCGAACTGATGCCCCAATCGGGCAACCTGGCGCTCGACGTCGACCCCAAGCTGGGCTGGGCGCTAGCCAACCGCGAGCACTTCCCAATGGACCTGAACCGCGCCGACGAGATCATGATCGCGCGCGTGCCCGGCATCGGCATCCGCAACGCCAAGCGCATCGTCGAGCTGCGCCGCATCCGCCGCATCCGCTGGGAAGACCTGTCGCGCCTGCGCTGCAGCATGAAGAAGCTGGCGCCCTTCATCGTCACGGCCGACTACAAGCCGGTGCAGGGCGCGGCCAGTTCCCACGTCCTCCGGCGCCACCTGGCCGACGCGCCCGAGCAGATGAACCTGTGGCCGGAACTGCAGGCGGCATGAGCGCCGGCGCTGCCGCAGCTGGCATGAAGGGCCGGCCGCCGGCGGTGACGAATTTCGCCGAATGGCGCGAGGCGGCGCGGGCGCTGCTGCAGGCCGGCGTGCCGCCCGAGGCGGCGAGCTGGGGCACGCTGGAAGGAGGCGACCTGTTCTCGGGTGCGCCGGCCACGGCCGCGCCGGCCGATAATGGCGGCACCCGATTGCAGGAAACGCAATCGCCGAGACCGTTGGCCCAGGAGGCAAGTCCGCGCGTACCCAGATCGCTGCTGGAGATGCTGCAGAAGGCCGCGTGCTTTCGCGCCCCGGATCGCTGGGCTTTCCTGTACCGCGTGCTGTGGCGCTGGACGCATGGCGAGCACGACGTGCAGTCGCCCGCCGATCCGGACGGCAGCCGCCTGCACGGCATGGTCAAGGCGGTGCGCCGCGAGGAGCACGACATGCATGCCTACATCCGATTCCGCGAGCGGCCGCTCGAAGCCGGCGACCCGCGCTTCGTGGCCTGGTTCGAGCCGCGCCACGACGTGCTGCCGCAAGTGGCCGAACACTTCGTGGCCCGCATGGGCAGAATCAGCTGGATGATCGCCACGCCCGAGGCCAGCGTGCTGTGGGACGGCCACACGCTGCACGAGACCGGCCCCCTGATGTCGAGCGCGGCCGAGCTGGACGATGCGGGCGAAGCCCTCTGGCTCACCTATTACCGCAGCATCTTCAATCCGGCGCGCGTCAACGCCCAGCTGATGCAGAGCCACATCCCCTCGCGCTTCTGGAAGAACCTGCCGGAAGGCGCGATCGTGCCTGCGCTGGTGAGCCAGGCCGAACTCGGGGCGCGCAAGATCGGGCAGGTCGAGGCGGTCGGCCGCAAGAGCGGGGCCACCATCCCGATCAGCGCCGAAGCCGCCCAGCCCGACCGCGAGCAACCCTCGAAACTCAACGAGTGCCGGCGCTGCGAGCTGTGGCAGTACGCCACCCAGGCAGTCGGCGGCGAAGGCTCGAAGCGCTCGCCCATCATGATCGTCGGCGAGCAGCCGGGCGACCAGGAAGACCTGGCCGGCAAGCCCTTCGTCGGCCCGGCCGGAAAACTCCTCGACCAGGTGTTCGCCCAGGCCGAGGTGGACCGCAAGGCCATCTACCTCACCAACGCCGTCAAGCACTTCAAGTGGGAGCCGCGCGGCAAGCGCCGCCTGCACAAGACCCCGGTCCAGCGCGAGATCGAGGCCTGCCACTACTGGCTGGAAAAGGAGCTGGCGGCGGTCAAGCCGAAGGTGATCGTGGCCATGGGTGCGACGGCGCTCAAGTCCGTGATGCGCAAGGGCACGGTGGCGCTGAAGGATTTCCTCGGCAAGCCGGTCCGCATCGACGGCGCCTGGCTGGTGACCATCTACCACCCGTCCTATGTGTTGCGGGTGCCGGACGAGGCGAGCAAGCATGAAGCCTTTTCGGTCATGGTGAAGGGCTTGCGGCTGGCGCACGAATTGCTCGCGCGGCCGGATGTGCCGGAGCCCGGTGGAGACGGTCGAGGCAGCCTCTGACATCCGTGGATGGCGAGAACAAGAGATTAACTTGTCGAAAAGATTTACATTGACATAACATGCATCGCGTCTAATTCCTATAAGTAATTAATTCTATTGGTAAATTTCTTTTAGGCACACTTCCTGCTTTGGGGTAAGCAAAACATTTCCCAAAACTAGGATCGCATGAAGACCTTTACTCTGTTGAGCGCTGCCGTTCTGGCAGCAAGCATGGCCGCATCCTCGCAAGCGGCACTCATCACGTATTCCAGCCAGAGCAGTTTCCAGCAGGCGGCCGGTGCCACCACGCTGGAAACCTTCAGTAATGCGAAGCCTGGTGTCAGCGTCGCCAATTATCTGGAAAGTTTCAATGGATTCACGCTCAGCACGGTGGCCAATGGCGACCGGTCGGGCATCGCGACTGGCCGCGTTTCATCAAGCACTGACAATCGTTCGATTCCTTCCAATTTCATTGGGCAACAGTTTTTTGGATGGGGCAATGGTCCTGCGGGTACGGGCAGCGGTAATGCAGCGCCGACCATGACCTTCACGTTTGCCACCGGCGTGAGCGCATTCGGCTTTGATTGGTTCAATACCGATACCAGCGATACCTATTCGGTCATCGTCAATAATCAGCAGCGCTTCCTGATTCCGAAGGCATCAGGCACGGCGGCAACCGGCTTTCTGGGTATCGTTGCCACCAACGGCGAAACCTTCACCAGCGTGACGATTCAAACGAGCACCTATGGGGGCACCATCACCACCGCCGGCCTGGACAACGTTCGCGTCTCCGCGCCGAAAGCGGTGCCGGAGCCTGCGGGCCTGGCCCTGCTGGGTATCGGCTTGCTGGGAGTGGTGGCGCGCCGTCGTCGGTCGCGCGCTGCCTGAGTCGCCGTTCATTATCTATTCTTAAGTTTTCGCTCATATTGCAGAGCTAAGCTTGATGGACAACCAACAACAAGGATGTTCTGATGCTCAAGTTCGCAATTCTTCCGGTGCTGTGCCTGGCCTTGTGCGCAGCACCTTCCCGGGCCCAGACCGAGGCCCGGGAGCCCGTCCCCGCGACCGCGCCTGACACGTCGGTATCTGCCGACGAGGCGCCGGCGGCGCCCGAACAGATCCTGGTGGTCGGCCAGAAGCCCGGTCCGGGCATGTGGAAGGTCTCGAAGGACGAGCACGTGCTGTGGATCTTCGGGACCTATTCTCCGCTGCCGGTCAAGATGGACTGGCGCTCGCACGAAGTCGAAGCCGTCATCAAGCGCTCGCAGGAATACCTGGCGCCGCCGGTCAGCAGGGTCGAGGCGTCCTACTTCCAGATGGCGCTGGCGCTGCCCAGCCTCATCGGCGTCAACAAGAATCCGGACGACGCCGTGCTGCGCGACGTGCTCCCGGCCGAGGTCTACGCGCGCTGGTTGCCGCTCAAGGAAAAATACCTTCCCAAGAACAAGGAGCGCGACCGGCCGATCTTCGTGGCCAACGAGCTGTTCAGCGCCGCGCTGAAGCAGGCCGGCCTTACCACCAGCACCGACGTGCGCAAGCAGGTCGAGAAGCTCGTCGAGCAGAACAAGCTCAAGGTCACGAAGACGGTCAATGAACTGAAGGTCGACAACCCGCGCCAGCTGATCAAGGACTTCAAGAAATCGCAGCTCGACGATGTGGCCTGTTTTTCGAACACCCTGAAACGCCTGGAAACCGACATCGATGCGATGCGCGTGCGCGCCAACGCCTGGGCCAAGGGCGACATCGACGCCATCCGCAAGCTCGATTTCAACGAGCAGGAAAGCTGCAGCAACGCGATCCGCAATAGCGCGGTGCTGCGTGAGCATCTGGCCTTCCAGGGGGCGGAAGAGCGCCATCGCGCCATGTGGCTCGCCAATGCGGAGGCCGCGCTGGCGAAGAACAGCTCGAGCTTCGCGGTGCTGGCGATGAAGGACCTGCTCGATCCAAAGGGCCTGGTGGCGGCGCTGGCGGCGAAGGGGTACAAGGTCGAGCAGCCGGAGTGAGTGGCGCACTTGGGCCGTCGAAAAACTTTACACCTGCACGAAAATTTCATTAGAGCAGCAATGTAGCTGGCACTAAACTATTGTTTTCAAAGAGTAAAGTTTACCAAGCTCAACATTGGTATGAGAATTGCTACATGTCTCCCGTCCAAAAGTTTTAGGGAGATCAGTCATGCATACCGTATCGCATCTTGTAATCAGCCTGTTGCTGGGCGCTGCTTCGGCCTTTGCCACAGCCGCGCCTGTTTCGCCCGAGTACACGAGCTTCGGCCCGCTGGCGGGGGCTACCTACGGCGGCTCCGGCATTCCGAACAATCCGTCCGCGATCACTTACCGCGAAGGCTTCACCATTGCCCTCACGGCGCACCAGCGCTACGACGCGCCCAAGCTGCTCAACGATGGCGAGGGGACGTACTTCGCAACCCCGGGCACCACGCTCTCGCCCAAGAATGTGCTGGGCTCGACCTGGAATGTGGGGTATTACGTCCATGTCGACCAGCCGACCATCGCCGAAAGTGGACTGAGCTTCAAGCTGTTCTACGACCTCGATGCGGGCATGAATACGGACGAGGACAAACTGGGCGTTCTCGACCTGAGTACATTCTTCTCGATCGGCGCCGGCGGAACTGCCCTGGATACCAAGCAGGATTCCCAGAACATGCTGTTCGCTTTCCTCGCCACGCCGTCGCCCTTGGTAACCCCGCCAACAGGTGGCGCCAGCTTCAATCCGCAGGCAAACGGCCACTATAGCTTCATCCTGGCGGCGTACAACGGCCAGGGCGATGAACTGGGCCGCAGCGCCATCAATGTCCAGGTCGGCGAAGTGCCGGAGCCAGGCGTGTTCGCGCTGCTGGGCCTCGGCGCCGCAGGCCTGGTCGCCGCGCGTCGCCGCAAGCAACAAGCCTGAGCCTTAACAGAACGTCTGCGTTCGACGCCCGGCGTCAGGCCGGGCGTTTTGCTTGTCTGCGCCGGCAGGCTGAAGAAGCTTGAGGATTTGTCAAAGCCCGGAAAACACGCGTAGAATGCAGGCAACGCGGGTGTAGCTCAATGGTAGAGCAGAAGCTTCCCAAGCTTACGACGAGGGTTCGATTCCCTTCACCCGCTCCAGTCCTCGGTATCCCATCCCCCAAGCTGTCACGCCGCCGACTCTTCAGCGAGAATCGGGCAAGTGTCCCCGCATCACCCAAACGCGGCTGCCGCGCCCCTGGGCGAGGCTGCTGTTGACCAGCGCGACCATGCCGTCCCCAGTCGCGAGCTTCTTGCCGAGCAGGCCTTGCTGGCTGCCCTGGCGTGCTCCTGCCCCTGGTCCGCTGTGCGGCACAGTGACCGGGGCGCCGCCATCCCGGCTGTAGCACAGCCCCTGCGCCGCCCCCCAGACGACATGCACGCGGCCCTGCGCATCGATCGCCAGCTGCGGCGCCATCGCCGCTTCAACGCGCGTAGACAAGGTGCGCGGCGCTCCGAATGCCGGATCATGGCCGTCGGAGCGCACGTGGCGGATCGCCGCCGGCTGCTTGCCCGCCTGCTCCATATAGACCAGATGCAGCCGCCCGTCACCGTCCAACGCCAGGCGCGGCGCATCGGCCCGCGCCGCCCTGGCGCCGACCAGGACCGGTGGAGAAAAGCTGGCGCCGTCGTCCGGCGAGCTGCTCACGCGGATGTCGGCATCCGGATCCTCGCCCACCGTCCAGGCCAGCCAGACCTTGCCGCCCCCGAGCGCAAGCGACGGGCCACGCGCCGGACGCTTGTCGTCGCCGGCGATGCGCTGCGGCGGCGTGAAACTGCGCCCGCCGTCGCGCGAGCGCGCCAGCCACAGGGCGCCGTCGTATTCGGTCCAGGCCGCGTAGACCTTGCCGTCCGCGCCCACCGCCAGGTCCAGGCTGCCGTTCGACCAGGTGTCGCGGTCCAGGCGGCCCTTGCCGTCGCCACCCCGCGAGCGCGACAGGTTCACGGGCTCGGAAAAGCTGCGGCCGCCATCGAGCGAGCGCGCATACAGGATCTCGCCGCCATGCGATCCGCCCGAGAAGATGATCTCCTGCCAGAGCACGTGCAGGGTGTCCGGGCCACCCGCCGCGATGCGTGGCATCCAGGAAAAGGTGTCAGGACTGCGCGACACGTCCACCGGCGCGGCGCGTGCGCGGTCATCCGCCCCGAGCACCTGCAGCAGCGCCTCCTTGCGCCGCTGGTCGACCCAGGCCACGGCCAGGGCGCCGTCGGGCAGGAAGGCAGCGGTGCCGTCGTCCACGTAGTCGTAGTGCGAGTCGTTCTGGCGCCACGGGCCCTTGGTGCCGCCACCGCTGGCGACTTCCTGCACGGGCAGCCAGGCAATGGTGTCCCGGTCCTGTGCGGACCGGACCGGCACGCAGGCCAGCAGCAAGGCAATGACGAGCAGGCGAGGGCGAAGGTGGCGTCGCATCGGTTTCCTCCAGGCGGCGCCGCTCGGCGATGCGCCGCGCCCGGCGCCGGCGCGGTATGCTCGATCCTACTCGTCCCATCCGCCAAGGAGCGCCCGCATGCCCTTCGTGTCCCGATCGCGCCGCCGCCTGCTCGCCTCGCTGCTGGCCTTGCCGGCTTTCGCCCATGCCCAGGGGCGCCCGGCGCTGCTCACGCGCGCCATTCCATCTTCCGGCGAGCAGCTGCCGGTGGTCGGCCTGGGTAGCTGGATCACCTTCAACGTCGGCCGCGATCCGGAAGCGCGCGCCGAATGCGCGGCTGTGATGCGCCAGTTCTTCGCCAGCGGCGGCCGGCTCATCGATTCCTCGCCGATGTACGGCTCGGCGCAGGCGGTGATCGGGGAGGCCGTCGGCAAGCTCAAGCCCGCGCAGCTGTTCTCTGCCGACAAGGTGTGGATCGGCGAGGGTGCCCAAGGCCCGACGCAGCTTGAAACCTCGCGCCGCCTGTGGCAAATCCCGCGCTTCGACCTGCTGCAGGTGCACAACCTGCTGGCCTGGGAAGCGCACCTGCCGATGCTGCTGCGGATGAAGCGGGAAGGACGGTTGCGCTACGTCGGCATCACCACCTCCGAAGGACGCCGCCATGGCGAGATCCTGAAGATCATGGCGAGCCAGCCGATCGACTTCGTGCAGGTTTCGTACAACGTGCTCGACCGCGAGGTGGAACAGCGCATCCTGCCGCTGGCGCGCGAGCGGCGCATCGGCGTGATCGTCAACCGGCCGTTCAGGCAGGGAGACCTGACCCGGGCGCTGGCGGGCAAGCGCCTGCCCGGCTGGGCCGCGGAGATCGGCTGCAGCAGCTGGGCGCAGGTCCTGCTCAAGTTCATCGTCGCGCACCCGGGCGTCACCTGCGCGATTCCCGCCACCTCGAGCGTCGCCCACGTGCGCGAGAACATGCTGGCCGCGAGCGGGCCGCTGCCGGACGAGGCGCTGCGCCGCCGTATCGTCCAGGACGTCGAAAGGCTGGCATGAGCGAGTGGTGGACGTACTCGCTATCGGACTTCCTGATGTTCTCGGCGCGGACCTATTATCGCCAGTTCGAACTGATGAACCGCGAGTGGTGGCCGCTGCAGCTGCTGGCCTTTGGGGCGGGGGCGGTCATCCTGGGTGGCATCGCGCACCGGCGCCTGGCCAGCGCACGGATCGCTTTCACGCTGCTGGCCGCGACCTGGCTGTGGGTAGGCTGGGCCTACCACCTGCAGCGCTATGCCGACATCAACACCGGTGCGCCGTATTTCGCGGCCGCCTTCTTCCTGCAAGCCGGCCTGCACGCCTGGATGGCCTGGAAGGCGCCACCGCAGCCGGACTTGCTCACCCCTGCGGTGGGCATGGCCTTCCTCCTCGTGCTGCTCGTGCTGGCCGGCTACCCGTTTCTGGCGTCACTGGTTGGCCGCAGCTGGTGGCAGGCCGAGGTCTTCGGCTTCGCGCCCGATCCGACCGCCATGCTCACGCTCGGCGTCCTGATGTTCTGGCGCGCGCCCTGGCCGCTGTGGGTGATTCCACTGCTGTGGTGCGCCCTCAGTACCGCGACGATGCTCGAACTGGATGCATCGCGGCCCTGGTGGCCGGCCGTGACAGCACTGCTGGCGCTGGGAACCGTGGTGTGGGGGAGGTTCAGGCGCTGAGCAAGTCGCCCGAGCGGAACGATTCGGTCCCGGCGATCTTGCACACGTGCATGCCGCGCAACAGGTGCCGGTGGGCCGTGCTCGCGAACAGCAGCCCGGCGTGCTCCGCGCACAAGGTGCTGACCTGGCCGCTCACCGGATTGACGATGTCGGCCACCGGCTCGCCCGCTTCGACCAGGTCGCCCAGCTGCTTGTGGAAGACCAGCACGCCCGCATGCGGCGCGGCCAGGGGCTCGACGGCATTGAGCGGCGTCGCGCGGCAGGGCGTTTCAGGCAGCGGCTCCAGCGGGATGTCGAGCACGCCGGCATGGCCCAGGTACTGCAGCAGGGCATTGGCGTCCTGGCGCGCGTAGTCGTAGCGCACGTCGTTCTCGCCGCGCAGCTCGACCGTGACGGCAACGCAGGAGGGCGGTATCGCCGTGCCCTCGAAGTGCTCGGCCAGGTCCCACCAGAGGCGGCTGCAGGCTTCATCGAACGCTTCGCCGCCCGAGGCCTTGGCCACCAACAACACGCGTGCGCCCAGCAGGGCCATCAGGGGCTCCACGTTTTCCACCAGCGGCGTGCCGGTGTACATGTGCATCAGCGCTTCGTTATCACAGTGCAGGTCCAGGACGATGTCGGCGTCGATCGCCATCGACAGCAGCGTCTTCTTGAGCGTCTCGACGTCGTCCTTCGGCTCCCACAGGCCGACGTGGCGCCGCGCCTCTTCGCGGATGAGGGCGACGTTGGCATCCACGTCACTGCCGAGCTTGCCTTCGAGCGACTTCTTGAGGTCGTCCGCCACGTGCCGGTACAGGCGGTTGAAGTTGATGCCGGTGTTCAGGTGGTAGCGGCCGAAAGGCGCGCCGTGGATGACCTGCGACAGGCCGATCGGATTGGCCGCCGGCACCAGGATGACTTCGCCCTTGATCCGGCCTTCGGCGTCCAGGCGTTCCAGTTCCTGGCGCAGGAAGTGGGCCACCAGCATGGCCGGCACCTCGTCGGCGTGGACGGCGGCCTGGATGTACACCTTTTTACCGGTCCCCGGGCTGCCGTAGTGGAAGGAAGTCAGGTGGGCGGTGGCGACGTTCTCGTCGACGGCGATCGGGTGTTTCACTGATTGCATGGACAGGCTTCCTGGACTCGGCGGGGATAAAACACGATTATGCGCGATTCCACCGCCTCGCCCCGCACGCTCCGCTTGGCGCATGCTCAGTGCCCGAGGGCCCGCTCGCCGCCCGCCTTGTCGTGCACGGCGAACTTGTCGATCATGGTCGCACTGGCTTCGTTCAAGCCATGCACCACCACCTGGGCGCCGGCCCGGCGCAACTTGAACACCACCTTGTCCAGCGCGCCGACCGCCGTGATGTCCCAGAAGTGGGCATGGCCGACGTCGATGTGCACGGTGTCGAGCGCTTCCTTGTAGTCGAAGGCATGCACCAACTGGTCGGACGAAGCGAAGAAGACCTGGCCGATGACCTGGTAGCGCCGCGTGCGTCCTTCGTCTTCGAGCCGGGACTCCACCTTGAGCAGGCGGCTGACCTTCTGGGCGAAGAACACGCCGGACAGCAGTACCCCCGTCAACACGCCCTTGGCCAGGTCATGGGTCGCCACGGTCACGACCACGGTCGCCACCATCACGATGCTCGAGCTGCCGGGGTGGGCGCGCAGGTCGGCGAGCGAGCGCCAGTTGAAGGTGCCGATCGACACCATGATCATCACCGCCACCAGTGCAGCCATCGGGATGCGCTGGACCCATTCGTCGAGGAACACCACCAGCAGCAGGAGCACTACGCCGGCCGTCAGCGTCGACAGGCGTCCGCGGCCGCCCGACTTCACGTTGATCACCGACTGGCCGATCATCGCGCAGCCAGCCATGCCGCCGATGAAGCCGGTGGCGATGTTGGCGACGCCCTGGCCGACGCATTCGCGGTTCTTGTCGCTCCTGGTATCGGTCATGTCGTCCACGATGGTGGCGGTCATCAGGGATTCGAGCAGGCCGACCACCATCAAGGTCACCGAGTACGGCAGGATGATCTGCAGGGTTTCCAGGTTCAGCGGCACGTCCGGCACCAGGAAGGCGGGCAGGCTGTCGGGCAGCTGGCCCATGTCGCCCACGGTCCGGATGTCCAGGCCCAGCACGATCGACAGGCCGGTCAGGACCACGATCGCCACCAGCGGCGAAGGCACGGCGCGCGTGAGGTAGGGGAGGCCGTAGATGATGGCCAGGGCGGCGGCCGTCACCGCGTACACGTGCCAGGTGACGTTCGTCAGTTCGGGCAGCTGCGCCATGAAGATCAGGATGGCCAGCGCGTTCACGAAACCCGTGACCACCGAGCGCGAGACGAAGCGCATCAGGCGGCCGAGCTGGATCCAGCCGGCCAGGACCTGCAGCAGGCCGGCCAGGATGGTGGCGGCAAGCAGGTAATCGAGGCCGTGTTGCTTGACCAGGGTGACCATCACCAGCGCCATGGCGCCAGTCGCCGCCGAGATCATGCCCGGGCGGCCGCCGAAGAAGGCGACCAGGGTCGCGATGGAGAAGGACGCGTAGAGGCCGACCTTGGGATCGACGCCGGCGATCAGGGAAAACGCGATGGCTTCAGGGATCAGCGCGAGCGCGACGACGAGGCCGGCCAGCAGATCGTTGCGGACGTTGGAAAACCAGTCCTGGCGGATGGTGTGCAGAGAAAAAGACATGTAAAACCTTCCCGGCCCGCAGCTGCGGGCAACAAGCAATAGAAGAGCGGGCCGGGCCGCCGAGCGGCGCCGGCCAGGGACGAACCGCCGCTGCTCACGATGGACGCAGGCTCATGCGGCAGGCTGCAGGAAGCCGGGAAGACTTAGGGAGGAGTGACAGAGCAGAAATAACCGCGCGGCAGTCCAGCACCCCGGAAGGAGGCCGCCGCGAGGCGGTTCTGGACGTAGCGTGCCCATTGCGCGCAATCGGCGGCGCGGCATGAGGGGCTGGGCACGGTGTAAAGCAGGGTCATGGAAGAAATTTTGCAGTGCAACATGGGTGAGCGTCAAGCTTTATCTGGTCTCGCCAGCGGGCGGCCAGCTATAATGGCAGCCGTTTTTTCCTCATACTGTTCCCCCATGTCCTCTGAAAAGCCTACCAATGGCCCGGCGCGTTCCATGCTGTACGATCCGACCGAACACCGCATCCGCAGCTTCGTCACGCGGGCCGGCCGCCTGTCGACCGCCCAGGCGCGCGCGCTGGAGGAACTCGGTCCCAAGTACCTGATCGAGTATAAAAAGGAGACGCTGGACCTGGAACAGGCGTTCGGCCGCAAGGCGCCGGTCATCCTGGAGATCGGCTTCGGTATGGGCGACACCACCGCCCACATCGCGCGCCTGATGCCGGAGAAGGATTTCATCGGCGTCGAGGTGCACACGCCGGGCGTGGGCAGCCTGCTCAAGCAGATCGGCGAGCAGGGTATCGAGAACCTGCGCCTGATCCAGCATGACGTGGTCGAGGTGCTGAACCACATGATCCTTGACGGCTCGCTGGCCGGCGTGCACGTGTTCTTCCCGGACCCGTGGCACAAGGCGCGCCACAACAAGCGCCGCCTGATCCAGCCGGCGTTCGTGAAGGTCCTGTGCGACAAGCTGGCGCCGGGCGGCTACATCCACTGCGCCACCGACTGGGAAGACTACGCGGTGCAGATGCTGGAGGTGCTGGGCAACGAGCCCCTGCTCCAGAACACGGCGGAAGGCTATGCGCCGCAACCGGCATACCGGCCGCTGACCAAGTTCGAGAACCGTGGCCTGAAATTGGGACACGGCGTGTGGGACCTCGTCTTCACCAAGAAGTAAAGGTTTACCGTAGGGTGGGCGGCTCGTGAACCGGGGCCACTGGCCCGGTTTACCCCACGCCGTTTAAGCAGCGCGCGTGCAACATCACCGTGATTTGACCGCGTGGGCAGGAAACCTGCCCTCCCTACCGATGACTTCGAAACCTCACATCATCTCGTTGATGATGGCGACGATCTCGTCGCCGTAGGAGACGAGTTTCTTCTCGCCGACGCCGGAGACGCCGCGCAGCGCGTCCAGCGAGCCCGGCTTGACCTTGGCGATCTCGCGCAGGGTCGCGTCCTGGAACACCACGTAAGCCGGCACGCCGTGCTCGCGCGCCGTGCCCATGCGCCAGGAACGCAGGCGCTCGAAGAGCGCCTGCTCGGAGCGCGACAGTTCCAGCTCTTCATACCCGCTGCTGCGCGAGGACGACGGCCGCTTGGCCTTGACCGGTTTCTGGTACTGGCGCAGCTGCACCTTCTGCTCGCCCTTGAGCACGGGGCGCGCGGCGTCGGTCAGTTTCAATGAGCTGAAGGCGTCGTGGTCGACCGTGACGAAACCGAGCGCGATCGCCTGGCGCACGATGGCGCGCCACTCCTGTTCGGAACGGTCGGCGCCGACGCCGTACACGGTGAGCTTGTCGTGGTGCCACTGGCTGATGCGTTCCGTTTGCGCGCCGCGCAGCACGTCGATCACGTGGCCGGCGGCGAAGCGCTGGTCGACGCGGTAGATGGCCGACAGCAGTTTTTGCATCGGCACCGTGCCGTCGACCTGGATCGGCGGAATCAGGCAGGTGTCGCAGTTGCCGCAGGGGCCGGAACGCTCGCCGAAGTAGTCGAGCAGGCGCATGCGCCGGCAGGACAGCGTCTCGCACAGGCCGAGCATGGCGTCGAGCTTCATCGACAGCACGCGCTTGAAGGTCTCGTCGGCCTCGGATTCGTCGATCATCCGGCGCTGCAGCACCACGTCCTGCAGGCCGTAGGCCATCCAGGCGCTGGCCGGCGCGCCGTCGCGTCCGGCGCGGCCGGTCTCCTGGTAGTAGCCCTCGATGCTCTTGGGGAGATCCAGGTGGCAGACGTAGCGCACGTCCGGCTTGTCGATGCCCATGCCGAAGGCGATGGTGGCCACCATCACGATGTTGTCTTCACGCAGGAAGCGCGACTGGTTGGCCGCGCGCACGCTGTGTTCCATGCCCGCGTGGTAGGGCAGGGCGCGAATGCCGTGCTGGCACAGGAAGTCGGCGGTTTCCTCGACTTTTTTGCGCGACAGGCAGTAGACGATGCCGGAATCCTGCGGGTGCTCGCTGCTGATGAAATCGATCAGCTGCTTGCGGCCGGTGGTCTTCTCGACGATGGAATAGCGGATGTTCGGGCGGTCGAAGGACGAGACGAACTTGCGCGCATCGTCCAGCTGCAGGCGGTGCGCGATCTCATCGCGGGTCTGCTGGTCGGCGGTCGCGGTGAGGGCGATGCGCGGGATGGTCGGATAGCGCTCATGCAGGACCGACAGACGAATGTACTCGGGACGGAAGTCGTGGCCCCACTGCGACACGCAGTGCGCCTCGTCGATGGCGAACAGGGAGATCGGCGAGGCATCGATCAGCTCGAGGCAGCGCTGCGTCAACAGGCGCTCGGGCGCCACGTAGACGAGGTCGAGCTCGCCGGCGCGCACCAGGCGCTCGATGCGCAGGGTTTCCTCGAAGGTTTGCGTGGAGTTGAGGAAGGCGGCGCGCACGCCGACTTCCTCGAGCGCGTCGACCTGGTCCTGCATCAGCGCGATCAGTGGCGAGATGACCACGCCCACCCCGTCGCGCAGCAGCGCCGGGATCTGGTAGCACAGCGACTTGCCGCCGCCGGTGGGCATCAGGACGAGGGCGTCGCCGCCGCTGGCCACGTGCTCGACGATGTCGGCCTGCTGCCCGCGGAAAGCGGGATAGCCGAAGACCGTTTCGAGAACGTGGAGGGCGCGCGCGCCGATTTCGCTTGTCATACTCTATTTACTGTTTATTCAGCCCAGGTCACCAGGCCGAAATGGGCGGTCACGAGCACCAGGATACCGAATACGATACGGTACCAGGCAAAGATCGTGAAGTCGTGCGAACTGATATAGCGCAGCAGCCAGCGCACGCACAGGAAGGCCGCGATGAAGGCGGAAAAGAAGCCCAGGCCGAACAGGGGCAGGTCGGCCGCCGACAGCAGCGCACGCTCCTTGACCACCGAGTACACCGTGGCGCCCAGCATGGTCGGCATGGCGAGGAAGAAGGAGAATTCGGTCGCCGCCTTGCGCGACAGGCCGAACAGCATGCCGCCGATGATGGTCGAGCCGGAGCGGCTGGTGCCGGGAATCAGGGCGAAGGACTGCGCCAGGCCTACCTTGAGCGCGTCGAGCGCGCTCATGTCGTCGACGGTTTCCACGCGCGCCGCGGTCGGGCGCAGGCGGTTGCGCCGCTCCACGTACAGGATCAGGATGCCGCCGATGACGAGGGCGATCGCCACCGGCACCGGATGGAACAGCAATTCGGTGATCGCCGAGCTGAACAGCACGCCGGCGACGGCGGCCGGCAGGAAGGCGATCACGACGTTGCGCGCGAAGCGCTGCTGGACCGGGTCCGCTCCCAGGCCCTTGAACACGCGCGCGATCCGGTCGCGGTACTCCCACACCACCGCCAGCATGGCGCCGGCCTGGATCACGATCTTGAACACGACCGATTTCGGGCCGGTGAAGTCGAGCAGGCTGCCCATCAGGATCAGGTGGCCGGTGGAGGAAATCGGAAGAAACTCGGTGAAGCCTTCGACCAGGCCCATGATGATCGCCTTGATGGCGAGAAGAATGTCCATGTATGCGTTAGAGTGAGATCGGCTGGATGCGGGTGCTGTCGGGATATTCCGTGGAGGTACTGCGGGGCCGAAGCTTAACATGATTGCAACAGGCGGCGTCGCCTGCTGTGTCCGGTGCAAGATTGTACCGCGCCCGGGTTGCCGCCGGGTCAGCTCATCGGCATGCCCGCAAAATTATCTCGTGCGCCAGCAGCTCGAACGCGTGCTACACTGGACCGCATGAGTATTCCTGACTCAACCGCATGAGCATTTTTGTTGTCCTGATCCTTGCTGCGCTCGCCTGGGCAGCATTTCACGGTTGGCAAATGCCCAACTCCTTGCGTTACCGGCCCTGCCAGGGCCGGGCTTGGCGCAGCAGCTTTCCTACCGCGTCGCGGAAGGACATCCGCGATTTCCTGTCCGTTTTCGTGTCCTCCTTTTCCTTCCGGGAAAGCGAGCGGCTGCACTTCCGTCCCGACGACGAAGTGCTCGGCATCTACCGCGCGGTGAACCCGACGCGCTGGCTGCCGGACGCGCAGGAATTCGAGACGCTGGCCAAGGCGCTGCGCGAGCGCTATGGCCTGAGGCTGGACGAGATCTGGCACGAAGGGATGACGCTGGGCGGGCTGTTCCAACGCGTGCAGCAGGCGCGCAGCAGGTACGACGCCGTGTAAGGGGCCGCGGCGCAGGCATCGGCCTTGCAGCAGATTACCCCGCGTGGGTAAGGGGCGGGTCTTGCTTTCTGTAAGCTTGGCAGCATGTGCCGGACATGCTAAAACAGAAACTGAACTGGAGACGGCCGCTGTTCTATGTTTTGCTGCCGATCTTCTTCGTAATGGCCTTCCTCGGCTTTCCCCTGCCCGTCGCACCGCCGCCTGCCACCAAGCCGGCGGTCGAGCACGCCACCGTCATCAAGAAGAAGAAAAAACGGATCGGGCTGGTCATGCCCGACGACGATCCCAAAGGAAAAAAGTAGGGGGCGGCTACGGCGCCGTGGCACGCTCCAGTTCATCCAGCCAGCGCATCGCCTGCTCGCGACTGTCCCCGCACATTTCCCTTGAAGGCTGCAACCCGCCGCAGAAAGCCGGGCGCTCGGGCCGGCCGAAGATCAGGCAGCGATTGTCCTCGCCCAACTGCACGCAGCGCACGCCGGCCGGCTTGCCATGGGGCATGCCGGGGATCGGGCTGGTGATCGAGGGCGCGGTGCAGCAGGCGCCGCAGTTGCTTCTACACTGCATGGGAAGGAAGGACGAAAGAAAGGGCAGGAGTATACCGCCGCGGCGCCCATGGCGGGCGCGGCGCCCGCCGTTTTCCTGCTACGTTGTTGTCATCGCACAGCACAAGCAGGAGGCCCCATGTCCAGTCCCCTCAAACCCCTGAACCGCCAGGTCGTGGTGATCACCGGCGCATCGAGCGGCATTGGCCTGGCCACCGCGCAGGAAGCCGGCAAGCAGGGCGCGAAGCTGGTGCTGGCCGCGCGCGGGGCCGACGTGCTCGAGGCGGTGGTGCAGGGCCTGGTCGAGAACGGCTTCGAGGCGGTGGCGGTGGTGGCCGACGTCGCCGAGCGCGCCCAGGTCGAGCGTATCGCGCAGGTCGCGATCGAGCGCTATGGCCGCATCGATACCTGGATCAACAATGCCGGCGGCACCATCTACGGCCGGCTCGACCAGGTCTCCGAGGAAGACAGCCGGCGCCTGTTCGACATCAATTTCTGGGGCATGGTGCACGGCTCGCTGGTGGCGCTGCCGCACCTGGCGCGCCAGGGCGGCGCCCTGATCAACCTCGGCAGCGAGGCCTCCGAGGTGGCGATCCCGATGCAGGGCATGTATTCGGCCAGCAAGCACGCGGTGAAAGGCTTCACCGATGCGCTGCGCATCGAGGTCGAGCACATGGATGGAGCGCCGGTATCGATCACCCTGATCGAGCCGACCGCCGTCGACACGCCGCTGCCCCAGCATGCGCGCAACTACATGGACTGCGAGCCGAAGCTGCCGTCGCCCCAGGTCGACCCGCACGAGGTGGCGGCCGCCATCCTGCATGCGGCCGTGGTGCCGATGCGCACGGTGCGGGTGGGCCTGATGGCCGAACTCGACGTGCTGATGGAGAAGATCGCGCCCGGACTGACGGACCGCCTGTCGGTGTTCCAGGTGTCGCGCCAGCAGCAGGATGCTCCGCCGCGCAACCCGGATGGGGCCTTGTATGCATCCCGGGCAAACGGGCGCATTTACGGACCTTCATGAACGTGCGACATCACGTAAATACCTGTTTATATTGACAGTTTTGGCAAGGATTGCTTGACTGCCTGACAAGCCGCGTCTATATTCTATGGTTGTTCATTTGGTTTCTAGGCAGAAACATGGAATGTCCAATCGACAGCAAGCCGCGGTGGGAACGCCGGAAAGAGGCCCGTCCGCAGGAGCTTCTTGCTGCCGCAATCGACCTGTTCGTCGAGCGCGGATTCGCCGCCACCCGTCTGGAAGACGTGGCGCGCTGCGCCGGTGTCTCCAAGGGCACGCTCTATCTCTACTATACGAACAAGGAAGAACTGTTCAAGGCCGTGGTGCGCGAGAGCATCCTGCCTTTCCTGGGCAAGGCTGAAACGTCGGTTGCCGAGTTCGATGGCCACAGTGCCGACCTGCTGCGCAGCGTGGTCATGAACTGGTCGCGCCAGATCGGCGAGAGCAAGGCCTCGGGACTGGGCAAGCTGATGCTTGCCGAAGCGGGCAACTTCCCCGACCTGGCCGCCTTCTACCGGGACGAAGTCATGCGCCGCACGGTCCAGATGATTTCGAGCATCGTCGAACGCGGCGTCAGCCGGGGCGACTTCCGCAAGGTCGACATCCCGCAGATGACCCAGGTGCTGATCGCGCCCATGATGATGCTCAACGTTTGGCGGCACTCGGCCGTGGCTCCCGGCGAGAACGGCGCGCTGCAGCCCGAAGCCTATCTCGAGAACCTGCTCGACCTCATCCTGAACGGCCTGCTCCCCCGAGAGAACGCCTGACAAAGCCCACTACTGCGTGCATCGTCTCGCCCTGGTCCTTGTCAGGCGCTCCCAGGCCGCCGTTTGCGTCATTGCACCGTTTTTTCGGCGTTCAACCCCTCTAAACTGCAGACTGTCGCAATTTCCCCCGGTCCGGGCAGCCCATCGCTAAGATGTGCGTCCTGTGGCCGTTCAACGATAAAATATCGGATTATTTATTTTTCCATCGAGAATTGAGATGAATATCGAACAAGCCCGCTTCAACATGATCGAACAGCAGATCCGCCCGTGGAACGTGCTCGACCAGGACGTGCTGGACCTGCTGCACGTCGTCAAGCGCGAACAGTTCGTGCCGGCCGCCTACCAGAACCTGGCCTTCGCGGACGTCGAGATCCCGCTGCCGGGCGGTGAAGCGATGTTCAACCCGAAGGTCGAAGCGCGCATCATGCAGGAACTGGCGGTCAAGAAGCACGAGAACGTCCTCGAGATCGGCACCGGTTCGGGCTACATGGCGGCACTGCTGGCGCACAAGGCGCGCCACGTGACCACCGTCGAGATCCAGCCGGAAGCCGTGAAGCTGGCGCAGGAAAACCTGGCCCGCGCCGGCGTCACCAACGTGACCGTCGAGGAAGGCAATGGCGCGGGCGGCTGGGCCAAGGGCGCGCCCTACGACGTGATCCTGGTGTCGGGCGGCCTGCCGCTGCTGCCGCAAGCACTGCTGGAGCAGGTGAAGGTGGGCGGCCGCATCGGCGCGATCGTGGGCGAGGCCCCGGCGATGAGCTTCAAGATCATTACCCGCACGTCGGAAAGCGGCTACGACACGGTCAAGCTGTTCGAGACCATCGTCAAGCCGCTCACCGGCGCGCCTGCGCCGTCGCGCTTCGAGTTCTGAGGCCGCGATGCAGCACATGACCGCACCGGAGCTGGCGGCCCGGCTTGCCCAGGTGGAAGCAGGGGCAGCCGAGCAGCCGCTCCTGCTGGACGTGCGCGAGAACTGGGAATTCGAGACCTGCCACATCGCAGGCTCGACCCAGATCCCGATGCACCTGGTGCCGATCCGTGCCGGCGAACTGCCGGACGACCGGGAGATCGTATGCATCTGCCACCATGGAGCACGCAGCATGCAGGTGGCAAGCTTCCTCGAACGGAACGGATTTGACAACGTAACGAACTTGACGGGCGGAATACACGCCTGGGCCGTACAGGTCGACCCTTCGATGCCGAAGTACTGACCTGCGAAGTACTACCTGTCCTTAACTTTTGATGACTCCAGTGGAGAACGTAATGCAGAAACCCCTGCGCAAATCCTTTCTTGCCGTGCTGGTTGCCGGCGCCGTCTTTTCGCTGAACGCCAGCGCGGCGGACCTGCTCCAGGTGTACCAGCAGGCACTCGCCAACGATGCGGCCTATGCAAGCGCGCGTGCGTCGGCGGCTGCCGGGCGGGAGCGGATTCCGCAGGGGCGCGCAGGACTTCTCCCGACCGTGGGCATCACCGGCAGCAGCATCAAGAACGACCGCGAAGCGTCGCCGTTCAACGAAGGCGCACGGTTCACCGATCCGCTGACCGGCCGGGAAACCATCGTGGCGGGAGACGGCTCGAACCTGCGCACCAGCCAGTACACGCTGCTGCTGACGCAGCCGCTGTTCCGCTGGGACCGCTGGGAAACCTACCAGCAGAGCAAGCTGCAGCAGGCCATCTCCGAAGCCCAGTTCGCGCAGGCCCAGCAAGACCTGATCACCCGCGTGGCGCAAGCCTATTTCGACGTGCTGGCGGCCCAGGACAAGCTGGAATCGACCCGCGCCCAGAAGACCGCGGTGACCGAGCAGCTGGCATCGGCCAAGCGCAACTTCGAAGTCGGCACCCAGACCATCACCGACACCCACGAAGCGCAGGCGGCATATGACCTGGTGATCGCCCAGGAATTCGCGGCGGTGAACGACCTCGACAACAAACGCAATGCGCTGCAGGCCATCATCGGCACGGCCCCGACCAACCTGGCGCCGCTCAAGAGCGGCATCACCCTGACGGCGCCGTCGCCGGCGAACCCAGACCCCTGGGTGTCCTCGGCCGAAAGCCAGAACTACGGCGTGACCGTGTCGCAGCTGCAGGTGGAACTGGCCAAGCGCGAAATCTCGAAGACCCGCGCCGGCCACTATCCGACCCTGGACCTGGTGGCCAGCAACCAGCGTACCAAGGTCCACGGCGGCACCATGGGTGCTTCCGGCACCAATACCAACAATGGTATCGGCGTGCAGTTCACGGTGCCGATCTTCAACGGCTTCGGCGTCACCAGCCGCGTGCGCGAAACCATCGCGCTGGAAGACAAGGCGCGCAACGACCTGGAAGCGACGCGCCGCCAGGCCGCCCTGCAGGCGCGCCAGGCCTACTTCGGCGTGAACAGCGGCATGGCCCAGGTCAAGGCGCTGGAAGCGGCGGAAGTGTCGAGCCAGTCGGCGCTGGAATCGAACAAGCTGGGCTACCAGGTGGGCGTGCGCATCAACATCGACGTGCTGAACGCGCAGCGCCAGCTGTACCAGACCCGCACCGACCTGTCGCAGGCGCGTTATAACACCATCCTGAACGGCCTGCGCCTGAAGGCGGCCTCGGGCTCGCTGCGCGAATCGGACCTGGCGGCGGTGAATAACCTGCTCGAGAAGTAATCGCCGCGCAGGCCGGTCCTGCCGACGAATGTGAAAAAAGCCCGGACCTGGTGGTCCGGACTTTTTGCTTTGATGGTCGCGCTAATCCATTGATTTTAAATCATAATGATTGACGCACGACAAGTAATGCTACCGCGGGTTTTTTTGCAAAACTGATAAACTGACAACGGTAAGTACTCCCCACCAGCTCGGGTTCAGCAGAGCTCGCCTTCTTCTGGTGCCGAGTCAGAAATTCTATCCCCTAAGGAAAAACAACATGCAAAAGAACATTGCGATTGTCGGCGCCGGTTTTTCCGGGGCCGTCATTGCCAACCAGCTGGCACAAGCTGGGTACAAAGTCGAGATCTTCGAGTCGCGCCCCCATATCGCGGGCAACTGCCATTCGGAGCGTGACGCCGAAACCGGCGTCATGGTGCACGTCTACGGGCCGCACATCTTCCACACCGATATCGAGCGCGTCTGGGAATTCGTCAACCGCTACAGCCGCTTCATGCCTTACGTGAACCGCGTGAAGGCCATCACCAACGGCGCCGTTTACACGCTGCCGATCAACCTGCTCACCATCAACCAGTTCTTCGGCAAGACCTTCCGCCCGGCCGAGGCCCAGGAATTCCTGGCTTCGCTCGGCGACAAGTCGATCGAGAACCCGGTGACCTTCGAAGACCAGGCCCTGCGCTTCGTCGGCCGCGAGCTGTACGAAGCCTTCTTCAAGACCTATACCGTCAAGCAGTGGGGCATGCAGCCGACCGAGCTGCCGGCCAGCATTCTCAAGCGCCTGCCGGTGCGCTTCAATTACGACGACAACTACTTCGCGCACAAGTACCAGGGCATGCCGGAAGACGGCTACACCGCATTGGTCGAGAAGATCATGGACGTGCCGGGCATCACCCTGCACCTGAACACCAAGTTCGACCCGGCCAACAAGGGCGACTACGCGCACGTGTTCTACAGCGGCCCGATCGACGCCTGGTTCAAGCATTCCGAAGGCCGCCTGCCGTACCGCACGCTGGACTTCGAGGTGTTCCGCGACACCGGCGACTACCAGGGCAATGCCGTCATCAACTATTGCGACGACAGCCAGCCCTACACCCGCATCACCGAGCACAAGCACTTCTCGCCGTGGGAAAAGCACGAGAAGACCCTGATGTACAAGGAATACAGCCGCCAGTGCGAAGAGAAGGACATCCCCTACTACCCGATCCGCCAGGCGCGCGACAAGCAGCAGCTGGAACGCTACGTGAACGTGGCGCGCGAGGAGCCGAACGTGACCTTCGTGGGGCGCCTGGGCACCTACCGCTACCTCGACATGGACGTGACCATCAACGAGGCCCTGGCCACCGCGGACAAGTTCCTGGAGTGCGCGAAGAACAACGCGCGCATGCCGGCCTTCGCGATCGATCCGCTGGCGTAAAGCGGAGCGGTTTGCCGTAGGCGTGATCTGGTCCAGTGGACCAGATCACGCTTCGCCGTCCGCGCGTTCGACCAGCGGAAGAATAGCCGCGCTGCGTCTACTCAAACGTGATTGGAACGCGCGGTCGGCAGAGCCGACCACCCTGCAATGATTGGCGCTGACGCGATTCGATCATCTCCGCAATCGTCAGGATCGGGAAGCCGTGCAAGGCGGCGAACCGATCGATCTGCCCGGCAGAGCTTGCTGGGGGAGGTTTAGCTGCTCAGGCCGCCGCCCGCTTCGTGGTCCTTGCGCTCGATGAGCTCGACCTTGTAGCCGTCCGGGTCGGTGATGAAGGCGATCACGGTGGTGCCGCCCTTGACCGGGCCCGGCTCGCGCGTGATGTTGCCGCCCGCCGCGCGCACCCCGTCGCAGGTGGCGTAGATGTCCTCGGCCGAGATGGCGATGTGGCCGTAGGCGGTGCCCATGTCGTAGCTGTCGACGCCGTAGTTGTAGGTCAGCTCGAGTTCGGCGTGGTCCGGGTTGCTGCCGTAGCCGAGGAAGGCGAGCTTGTACTTGTACTCGGGATTGTCGCTGGTGCGCAGCAGCTGCATGCCGAGCACCTTGGTGTAGAAGTCGATGGAACGCTGCAGGTCGCCGACGCGAAGCATGGTGTGGAGGATGCGCATGGGGGTGTCTTTCTGGTGATTCGGAAAGCGCTCATTTTATGCGCTGGGCGCTGATCTTGCAGGGCGCGTCCGGATGCGCAGCAGCCGTTCGTGTACTGCTTGAACGCGTGGGCGGCGCGGAAGGAGCGGGCGGCTCCTGTCTTCAGGTGGAGCCGCCCACCTACAACAACCGTCTTAGTTCTCGAGACGCGAGGTCATCGTGATGTTCGCGTTAAGCAGCTTCGACACCGGGCAGTTTTCCTTGGCCGTGTTGGCCGCCTTGTCGAAGGCTTCCTGGCTGGCGCCCGGGATCTTCGCCACCAGGTCGAGGTGCACGGCGGTGATCGAGAAGCCGCCTTCGACCTTTTCCATCGAGACGGTGGCGGTGGTGCGCAGTTCCTGGGCCGTCAGGCCGGCCTGGCCGAGCTGGCCCGACAGCGCCATCGTGAAGCAGCCCGCGTGGGCCGCGCCGATCAGTTCTTCCGGGTTGGTGCCCGGGCCGTCCTCGAAGCGGGTGTTGAAGCCGTACTGGGTGTCCTTGAGCACGCCGCTCGCGGTCGAGATCGCACCCTTGCCGTCCTTCAGGCCGCCGCTCCAGACGGCGCTGCCGTTGCGTTTGATGGTCATGCGTCCTCCTTACAGGTTGTTCTTGTCGGATGTGTCGTTGGTGGTGTCGTGCCGGCGCATCGACTCGTTGTTGTGCGGCTGCGGCTTGGCCTGGCCGGTGGCGCCCGGGGCCGGGTCGACGGCGTTTTCCAGGCCGTCGGGATTGGTGCCGTACATGTCGGTGTTCACCAGGCCCTGCGCCATGTCCGAGGCGGCCTGTTCCATGACGCCGCGCGGTTCCTGGTCCTGCCCGTCCGGGCTTTCGTCGCGCTCGTGCGGCTGGCGCTTGACGCCATCGTTCTCGATCGGTGCTTTCGTGTTGACGAAGCGGTCTTTGGTTTCAGTCACCATATTGGCCTCCTTGTATTCCAGTTAACCCAATCCTAGCCGCCGCTTGCCGAAGCAGTCGCGCAATTGACGCCGAAGCGGCGACAAGGCGCCGACAATTGGAGATGCTTTTTTGCAACAAAAACCTTAATATGGCAATCTGGACAATATTGCATGCCCCGATCTTGACTGCCCACGCCTTCGACACCCACCAGCACGCCGGCTTTTGCAAGAACTGCGACGCCGCCATTTCCGGCAACTACTGCCATCAATGCGGGCAGGCGACCCACCTGCACGTGCCGAGCGCACGCGAATTCCTGCACGAATTCATCGCCCATTACGTGGCGCTCGAGGGCAAGCTGTGGCGCTCGCTCAAGCTGCTGCTGTTCAAGCCGGGTTTCCTGAGCCGCGAATACATCGAAGGCCGGCGCGTGCGCTACGTCGAGCCGCTGCGCCTGTACCTGACGTTCAGCATCATCTTCTTCGCCCTGTTCAAGATGAGCGGGGTGCAGATCGTCAATATCGGCAGCGGCAGCGACACGCCGCCGGCCGTGAGCGCGCCGGTCGCCGCCCAGCAGCCGCGGCGCGCCGGGGATACCGAGAGCTTCCAGGAATTCCAGGACAAGACCAAGCGCCTGCTCGGCCGCGCCAGCCCAAGGCTGGAGCAGGGAGCGGAGCGCTTCTTCGCCCTGTCGCCCAAGGAACGCAACGAGACGGCCAAGCGCGTATTCTTCAGCTATACCCCGTATGCGATCTTCCTGATGATGCCGGTGTTCGCGCTCTACCTGAAGCTGCTCTATCTTGGATCGGGGCGGCGCTATGGCGAGCACTTCCTGTTCGCCCTGCACAGCAATGCCTTCGCCTTTCTCATGCTGAGCCTGTTCATGGCGGCGGACGGCTGGGGCTTCGTGCGCCTGGTGCTGCTGACCTGGCTGGTGTTCTACCTGCCGACGGCGATGCGGCGCGTCTACGGGGGCGGCCGGATCACGACGGCGCTGCGCTGGATGGTCCTGATGGTGCTGCACCTGTTCACCCTGGTGACGGTGGTGTCGCTGGCGGTGGCGCTCGGGCTGCTGCTCTGATCTTGCCGGATGCCTTGGGCGCCCGTTATACTGTTTATTTGTACAGTCATCTGCGAGCGCCCACAGGGGCTCATATGGCAGACGCGGGGATAATCGGTTAATCTCCAAAGTCCCATCCCAACCGTCCAGGACCCATGTCAGTGTCGCCTGAAAAGCAACAAATCATCGCGCTCGTGGTGCGGCAAAACACGCCCGGCATCGAGGAGCCGGCCCGGCAGCTCACCGATTTCCTGAGCGGGGAGGGCTACCGCGTGGTGTTCGAGACCGATACCGCGGCCTACCTCGGTATCGAGGGCATCGAGGCCATGACGGTGGCCGAGATCGGCGCGCAGGGCAGCTACGCGGTGGTCATGGGCGGCGACGGCACCATGCTCGGCATCGCGCGCCAGCTCGCCAAATACGACATCCCGCTGATCGGCATCAACTCAGGCCGGCTCGGCTTCATCACCGACATCCCGCTCGACCGCATGGTGCCTGCGCTGCACGAGATCCTGCAGGGCCAGGCCGAGGCCGAGGAGCGCAGCCTGCTCGAAGCGCGCGTGGTGCGCGACGGCAGCGAGATCTTCTGCAGCGTCGCCTTCAACGACGTGGTCGTGGCGCGCGGCACCGGCGCCGGCATGGTCGAGCTCAAGCTCACCGTCGATGGCGAATTCATGTACAACCAGCGCGCCGACGGCTTGATCGTCTCCACGCCCACGGGCTCGACCGCGTATGCGCTGTCGGCCGGCGGCCCGCTGCTGCATCCGCGCGTGCAGGGCATCGTGCTGGTGCCGATCGCGCCGCACGCGCTGTCGAACCGGCCGATCGTCGTGCCCGAGTCCAGCGAGATCGTGGTGGAACTGGTGGCCGGGCGCGACATCAGCGTCAACTTCGACATGCAGACCTTCACCAGCCTGCAGCTGGGCGACCGCATCGTCATCTCGCGCTCGCCGCACACGATCACCTTCCTGCATCCGCGCGACTGGAGCTATTACCATACGCTGCGCGAAAAGCTGCACTGGAACGAATACCCGACCAATGAAGGCAAATTGACGTAATCCCGTCAAGAGCAGAGCAAAAACAGGAGACCCGATTTTTCATGCTGCGCACACTTACCATCCGTGATTTCGTCATTGTCGACGCCATCGAACTCGAGTTCGCGCATGGCTTCACGGTGTTCACCGGCGAGACCGGCGCCGGCAAGTCGATCCTGATCGACGCGCTGCAACTGGCGCTGGGCGGGCGCGGCGACGCAAGCATGGTGCGCGAAGGCGCGGCCAAGGCCGACATCACCGCCGAATTCACCCTGACCACGACGGCCGGCTCCTGGCTGCTGTCCAACGAGTTCCCGATCGACGAAGGCGTGGCCCTGATGCGCCGCGTGATCGACAATGCCGGGCGCTCCAAGGCCTGGATCAACGGCATCAGCGCCACCGCCGCGCAGCTGCGCGAGCTGGGCGACATGCTGGTCGACATCCACGGCCAGCATGCCCACCAGTCGCTGCTCAAGAGCGATGCGCAGCGCGACCTGCTCGACAACCAGATCGCCGTGCGCGATCCGGCCGCCAACGAAGAGGTGCTGGCCACCGCCACCGCCTACAAGGCCTGGCGCGCGTTGGTGCGCCAGCGCGAGGAATTCGAGAACGACGCGCGCAACGTACTGCTCGAGCGCGAACGCCTGGAGTGGCAGGTGAGCGAGCTCGACAAGCTGGCGCCGAAGGCCGGCGAATGGGCCGAGATCAGCAACGAACACAGCCGCCTGTCGCACGCGGCCAGCCTGCTCGAAGGCGCGCAGGAAGCGCTGCAGGCCATTTCCGAGGCCGACCATCCGATCCTGTCGCAGCTGTCCTCGCTCAATGCCAAGCTGGGCAAGCTGGTGGACGTCGACGCGCAACTGCAGGAAGTGCTCGACTGCATGGAGCCGGCCCGCATCCAGCTGCAGGAAGCGGTGTACGCCCTGAACAACTACATCGACAAGGTCGAACTCGACCCGGCGCGCCTGCGCGAAGTCGATGCGCGCATGGAAGCCTTGCACAGCGCCGCGCGCAAGTACCACGTGACGCCAGAAGAACTGCACGAGGAACATGCCGCGCTGGCCGCCAGGCTGCGCCAGCTGGCCGACGCCAGCGACCTGGAAGGCTTGCGCAAGCAGGAAGAGAAGGCCATGGCGGCCTACATGAAGGTGGCCGAGCGCCTGTCGAAACGGCGCCAGCAGGCGGCGGTGGAGCTGGGCAAGGGCGTCACGGCCGCGATGCAGGAGCTGAGCATGGGCGGCGGGCGCTTCGAGGTGGCGCTCAATCCCGGCGAACCGGGCGCGCATGGCCTCGAGCAGGTCGAGTTCCTGGTGGCCGGCCACACGGGCGTGGCGGCGCGGCCGCTGGCCAAGGTGGCCTCGGGCGGCGAACTGGCGCGCATCTCGCTGGCGATCGCCGTGATCACCGCGCACGCGACCACCACGCCGACCCTGATCTTCGACGAGGTCGATACCGGCATCGGCGGCGGCGTGGCCGAGGTGGTGGGGCGCCTGCTCAAGCGCCTGGGCCAGCAGCGCCAGGTGCTGTGCGTGACCCACCTGCCGCAGGTGGCGAGCCAGGCCAACCAGCACTTCCAGGTGGCCAAGGGCGCAACGAGCGAGGGCCGCACGGTCTCGCGCATCGACGTGCTCGACACCCGGGCGCGGGTGGAAGAGGTGGCGCGCATGCTGGGCGGGATCGAGATCACCGAGACCACGCGCAAGCATGCCAGGGAGCTGCTGGCTTCCTGAGACGCCGGCAATCGGGTCGGGAGGCCGCCATGAACACATCATCAGCTGCAATTGCCGTGGTAATGATTCTCGCGGGCACGCAGGCCTGCGCGGCGGAACCCGTGCAATCCTTACTGCTGCATGCGGCCGCCGCCCGCGACGATGTCGCAGCGCTGAAGCGCCTGCTGTCCCAGGGCGCCGACCTGGAGGCGCGTGACGCATCGGGCGCCACCGCCCTGCTGGTCGCGACGAAAGCGAACCGGATCGGCGCGGCCCGCGCGCTCATCGAGGCCGGCGCCGACGTCAATGCCAAGGACCGGATCAGCGACAGTCCCTACCTGTACGCCGGCGCCCGGGGACACCTGGAGATTCTCAGGATGACGCTGGCGCACGGCGCCGATCTGCGCAGCACCAACCGCTACGGCGGGACGGCCCTGATTCCGGCGGCCGAGCGCGGTCACGTCGATACCGTCAGGACGCTGGTCGAGGCCGGCGTGGCGGTGGACCACGTCAACCGCCTCGGCTGGACCGCCTTGCTGGAAGCGGTCATCCTGGGCGACGGTGGCGAGCGCCACCAGAAGATCGTGAACATCCTGCTCGCAGCGGGCGCCGATCCGAATCTTGCCGATCGCGAGGGCGTGACGCCCCTGCGGCACGCGCGTGCGCGCGGCTATCGCGAGATTGAAAACGCGTTACGGGCGGCCGGCGGGCGTTGAACTTCAGGAAAGGAGAAGCGCATGAACCAGGATACGGACTTTCTCCGGCAGGCCATCGCGCTGGCCTACGCCAATGCCGAACGGGGCGGGCGCCCCTTCGGCGCCGTCATCGTCAAGGACGGCAAGCTCATCGCCCAGGCGGTCAACGAGATCGTCGGCACCAAGGATCCCACCGCGCATGCCGAACTGCTGGCCATCCGGGCGGCCAGCCGCTACCTGGATTCGGCCAGCCTGGAAGGCTGTTCCGTCTTTGCCAGCGGACATCCATGTCCGATGTGCATGGGGGCGATGCGCATGGCCGGAATCGAGGCGGTCACCTATGCCTATTCCAACGAGGACGCCGATCCCTTCGGCCTGTCCACGGCCGAGGCGTACGCCGATCTCGCCAAGCCGTTCGAAGAACAGTCCATGAGGATCCGGCACCTGCCCGTGCGCCTCGAAGGCGAACCGGACTTGTACGCGCGCTGGCAGCAGCGCCGATAGACCATCCTGCCGATTTCAACATTCTGTGGCAAAGTGATAAACGTTCCGCGTCGGCGGACCTGTCCACAATCACACAGGAGGAATTTCGCATGAGCATCGAAAACGTGCTGTACCGCGCCCAGGCCACTTCGCAAGGCGGCCGTGAAGGCACCTCGAAAAGTTCCGACAACGTACTTGACCTGAAGCTGAGCACCCCGAAAGAACTCGGCGGCGGCGGCGGCTCCGGCACCAATCCCGAACAACTGTTCGCGGCCGGCTATTCGGCCTGCTTCCTGGGCGCGCTGAAATTCGTGGCCGGCAAGGAGAAGGTGACGCTGCCGCCGGACCTGAGCGTCACCGGCGAGGTCGGCATCGGCCCGATCCCGACCGGCTTCGGCATCGAGGTCGACCTCAGCATCAAGGCGCCCGGCATGGACGCAGCGCAGCTGAAAGACCTGGTCGACAAGGCCCATGTGGTCTGCCCGTACTCGAACGCCACCCGCAACAACATCGACGTACGCCTGCACACCAGCACCTGATGACCCGCTGTCGCTCCCTGTAAACACGCCAGGTTTGGGGCGCCAACTTATAATAGTGGCGTCCCTGTCACCATCGCCGCTCATGCCCTTCCGAAAAGAACCGCCTTTCCCCCACGGTACCGTGCCCTCCAGCGCCATCGTGCTGGTCAACCTGGGTACGCCGGACGAACCCAGCCGCAAGGCCGTCCGCCGCTACCTGAAGCAGTTCCTTTCCGACCCGCGCGTGGTCGAGATCCCGGCCAGGATCTGGTGGTTCATCCTGAACCTGTTCATCCTGCCATTCCGTTCCGGCCAGTCGGCCGCCAAGTACCGCACCATCTGGACCAAGGAAGGTTCGCCGCTCAAGGTGCACACCCAGAAGCAGGCGGCGCTGCTGGAAAAGACCCTCGTCGAGCGCGGCCATGAAGGCGTGCGGGTGGTGATGGCGATGCGCTACGGCTCGCCTTCGCTGCCCGAGGTGCTGGACGGCTTGCAGGCCGAGCACTGCCAGCGCATCGTGGTCCTGCCGGCCTATCCCCAGTATTCCGGCACCACCACCGCCTCGGTCTGGGATGCCGTCCATGCCCACTACGCGCAGGTGCGCAACATCCCCGAGCTGCGCCTGGTGCGTCACTACCACGACCACGAAGGCTACATCGAGGCGCTGCGCGAGCAGGTCGAATCGTATTGGGAAACCCACGGCCGCGGCCAGAAGCTGGTGATGAGCTTCCACGGCACGCCCAAGCGCACCCTGATGCTGGGCGATCCGTATTTCTGCGAATGCCAGAAGACCGCGCGCCTGCTGGCGGCCAGCCTGGGCATGGGCGCCGACGAGTATGTCGTCACCTTCCAGTCGCGCTTCGGCAAGGCCGAGTGGCTGCAGCCCTACACGGCCCCCACGGTGCAGGAACTGGCGCGCTCCGGCATCGAGCGGATCGACGTGATCTGTCCCGGCTTCACCAGCGACTGCCTGGAAACCCTGGAAGAGATCAATATGGAAGTCAGGCACGACTTCGAAGCCGCGGGCGGCAAGGAATACCACTATATTCCCTGCCTGAACGAATCGCCGGCCTGGATCACCGGCCTGGCCGAGATCGCCGAGCAGCACCTGATCGGCTGGCCGACCATCCTGACCCCGGCCCAGCGCGCCGCCCGGCGCCGCGACGCCCAGGTCGGCGCCCAGCACGCGGCTCAACTGGGCGCGTAAAGCTGCTTCTTGTCGACCTGTTAAAATAAACGGTTCAGCTTATGCGTGCCACGGCGCCGCACTGATGCCGGCATAGCACAGCCATGCCAGCACCGCGAGGGTGTACAGCACGACGGCGCCACTGATCAGTTGAAGTCTCATGATGTCTGCTCCCGGATCCTTGCGATGTTTACTGCAAGCTTGTCAGGAAGCGTAAGACTTTTCATTGAGAAATGATTCAGGGAAAGCGTAAATCTTGTAACAAATGATTTCTACTTTTTCATAAGGTGTACCGGAAATGCCCCTTGAAAATGTAGGACATCGCCCCATGTAGGGCCCTGTGTGTCAGGCAGGACACGTTACCAACTCAGGCAAGTCCTTGATTCTAGGAGTTTTTTCGATGCAAGACCAAGAAAACCAAGAGCTGTCCCAGCAGGGCAACGGCGCCGCACAGACGGGTGTCAACAGCGCCGATCCGGCAACTGCCGCCGCCGCGAACGAGGCTGCCCAGGCCAGCGCCGGCCAGGCCGGCGTGCCTCCGACGGCCGAGGCCTCGGTGCAGGCCGAGCTGGAAGCCCAGCTCAGCGCCACCGAAGCCAAGCTGGCCGAGATGCACGATGCCTTCATGCGTGCCAAGGCCGACGCGGAAAACATCCGCCGCCGCGCCCAGGAAGACGTCAGCAAGGCCCATAAATTCGCCATCGAAAGCTTCGCCGAGGCCATGGTGCCGGTGCGCGACAGCCTGGAAATGGCACTGAAAGTCGAGTCGCAGACGGTCGAAGCGATCCGCGAAGGCGTCGAAATGACGCTCAAGCAGCTGACCGCCGCGTTCGAGAAGAACCGCCTGGTCGAAGTGATGCCGCAGGCGGGCGAGAAGCTCGATCCGAACAAGCACCAGGCCGTGGCCGTGGTGCCGTCCGAGCAGGAAGCCAATACCGTGGTCGCCGTGCTGCAAAAGGGCTACATGATCGCCGACCGCCTGCTGCGTCCGGCCATCGTGACCGCGGCAGCGCCGAAGTAAAGCAGGAGCTGGATACTGCGCCCTTGAAAGGGCGTAGTTTTTCCCAATATTGACTCTATCCGAAACTACAGCATTCAAAAGGAAAACAACATGGGCAAGATCATCGGTATCGACCTGGGAACCACCAACTCCTGCGTCGCGATCATGGAAAACGGCCAGCCGAAGGTCATCGAAAACGCGGAAGGTGCGCGCACCACGCCGTCGATCATCGCTTACCAGGAAGACGGCGAGATCCTGGTCGGCGCGCCGGCCAAGCGCCAGGCTGTGACCAACCCGAAGAACACCCTGTTCGCGGTCAAGCGCCTGATCGGCCGCAAGTTCCAGGAAAAGGAAGTCCAGAAAGACATCTCGCTGATGCCTTACCAGATCCTGGCCGCCGACAACGGCGACGCCTGGGTCGGCGTGCGCGACAAGAAGCTGGCGCCGCCGCAGATCTCGGCTGAAGTCCTGCGCAAGATGAAGAAGACCGCCGAAGACTACCTCGGCGAAGAAGTGACCGAAGCCGTCATCACCGTGCCGGCCTACTTCAACGACTCGCAGCGCCAGGCGACCAAGGACGCCGGCCGCATCGCGGGCCTGGACGTCAAGCGCATCATCAACGAGCCGACCGCGGCCGCGCTGGCATTCGGCCTGGACAAGACCGACAAGGGCGACCGCAAGATCGCCGTGTACGACCTCGGCGGCGGCACCTTCGACGTCTCGATCATCGAGATCGCCGACGTCGACGGCGAGAAGCAGTTCGAAGTGCTGTCGACCAACGGCGACACCTTCCTGGGTGGCGAAGACTTCGACCAGCGCGTGATCGACTACATCATCGACGAGTTCAAGAAGATCAACGGCCTCGACCTGTCGAAGGACCCGATCGCCCTGCAGCGCATCAAGGCCTCGGCCGAGCGCGCCAAGATCGAACTGTCGTCGGCACAGCAGACCGAGATCAACGAGCCGTACATCGCCATGGCGAACGGCGCGCCGGTCCACCTGAACCTGAAGATCACCCGCGCCAAGCTGGAAGCCCTGGTCGAGGAACTGGTCGCCCGCACCATCGAGCCATGCCGCACCGCGATCAAGGATGCCGGCATCAAGGTCTCGGACATCGACGACATCATCCTGGTCGGCGGCATGACCCGCATGCCGAAGGTGCAGGAAAAGGTCAAGGAGTTCTTCGGCAAGGATCCGCGCAAGGACGTCAACCCGGACGAGGCCGTCGCCGTCGGCGCCGCCATCCAGGGCTCGGTCCTGTCGGGCGACCGCAAGGACCTGCTGCTGCTGGACGTGACCCCGCTGTCGCTGGGCATCGAAACCCTGGGCGGCGTGATGACCAAGATGATCCACAAGAACACCACGATCCCGACCAAGTTCTCGCAGGTGTTCTCGACCGCCGACGACAACCAGCCGGCCGTGACCATCAAGGTCTACCAGGGCGAGCGTGAGATCGCCGCGGGCAACAAGAGCCTGGGCGAGTTCAACCTCGAAGGCATCCCGCCGGCGCCGCGCGGCACCCCGCAGATCGAAGTGACCTTCGACATCGACGCCAACGGCATCCTGCACGTGGGCGCCAAGGACAAGGCCACCGGCAAGGAAAACAAGATCACCATCAAGGCCAACTCGGGCCTGTCGGAAGAAGAAATCCAGAAGATGGTGAAGGATGCCGAGCTGAACGCGGAAGAGGACAAGAAGGTCAAGGAACTGGCCGAAGCCCGCAACCAGGGCGACGCGCTGGTGCACTCGACCCGCAAGTCCCTGACCGAATACGGCGACAAGCTGGAAGCCGGCGAGAAAGAGAAGATCGAAGCGGCGATCAACGACCTGGAAGGCGCGCTCAAGAGCGGCGACAAGTCGGACATCGACGCCAAGACCTCGGCCCTGTCGACCGCGGCCCAGAAGCTGGGCGAGAAGATGTACGCCGACATGCAGGCGCAGCAGGCTGGCGCGGCAGGCGCGGGCGGTGCCCAGGCCAGCGGCGGCGAACAGCAGCCGCAGCAGGACGACGTCGTGGACGCGGACTTCAAGGAAGTGAAAGACGCGAAGTAATTCCCTGCGGGGACGGACGAGCTGGGTTACACTCGTCCGCTCCCTGTCACGGGACCCGCCGAGCCGCTGCGACCGTTTGGTTCCCCGGCTCGGTTTTTTTGCTCACACCGTTTTACCAGATCAACAAGCAAGGTGCCGCCAATGGCAAAGCGTGATTTTTACGAGATCCTCGGGGTCGCCAAGAACGCGTCGGAAGACGACATCAAGAAGGCCTATCGCAAGCTTGCGATGAAATACCATCCTGACCGCAACCCCGACAACAAGGAAGCGGAAGAGAAGTTCAAGGAGGTCAAGGAAGCCTACGAGATGCTGACCAATCCGGAAAAGCGCGAGGCCTATGACCGTTACGGCCATGCCGGCGTGGACCCGAACATGGGCGGCGGCGGCGGTTTCGGCGCGGGCGGCTTCGGCGATGCCTTCGGCGACATCTTCGGCGACATCTTCGGCGGCGGGCGCGGCCGCAGCTCGGGTCCGCAGGTGTACCGCGGCGCCGACCTGCGCTACAACCTCGAGATCACCCTGGAGCAGGCGGCCCACGGCTACGAGACCACCATCCGCGTGCCGAGCTGGGACAAGTGCGACACCTGCCACGGCAGCGGCGCCAAGCCGGGCACCTCGCCGGTGACCTGCACCACCTGCTCGGGCCACGGCCAGGTGCGCATGCAGCAGGGCTTCTTCAGCATCCAGCAGACCTGCCCGAAGTGCCACGGCAGCGGCAAGATCATTCCGGAACCGTGCGCGGCCTGCGGCGGCGCCGGACGCATCAAGCGCAACAAGACGCTGGAAGTGAAGATCCCGGCCGGCATCGACAACGGGATGCGCATCCGCTCGACCGGCAACGGCGAGCCGGGGACGAACGGGGGGCCGGCGGGCGACCTGTACGTCGAGATCCACATCAAGCCGCACCCGGTGTTCCAGCGCGAAGGCGACGACCTGCACTGCGAGATGCCGATCTCCTTCGCCAAGGCGGCGCTGGGCGGCGAGATCGAGGTGCCGACTCTGACCGGCAAGGTGTCGTTCACGGTGCCCGAAGGCACCCAGACCGGCAAGACCTTCCGCCTCAAGGGCAAGGGCGTCAAGGGCGTGCGCTCGGGCTACACCGGCGACCTGTTCTGCCACGTGGTCGTCGAGACCCCGGTCAAGCTGACCGACAAGCAGAAGGACCTGCTGCGCGAGTTCGAGCGCTCGACCACCGAGGGCGGGGCCAAGCACAGCCCGCAAAGCAAGGGCTGGATGGACAAGGTCAAGGACTTCTTCGAGTAAGAAGCCGCGAACGAAAAAAACCGCTGACGGCGCGAGCCCCAGCGGTTTTTTTGGGCCTCTGCCGCTCGCGTTACCGGGTTTGTAGGGTGGTCGGCTATGCCGACCACCCTACTGGTATACTTTCGTCCATTCAGCACGCATCAACCAGGGAAAATAATGGATAACAATACGACGGGCGTGAGCGCCGAAGAGCTCTTCGCGCGCAACCGCAAATGGGCCGCCTCGATGGTGGCCGAAGACCCGAATTTCTTCAAGGCGCTGTCGGAACAGCAGGCGCCGGAATACCTGTGGATCGGCTGCTCGGACAGCCGCGTGCCGGCCAACGAGCTGCTGGGCATGCTGCCGGGCGAGCTGTTCGTGCACCGGAACATCGCCAACGTGGTCGCGCATTCGGACCTGAACGCCCTGAGCGTGCTGCAGTTCGCGATCGATGTGCTGAAGGTCAAGCACATCATCCTGTGCGGCCACTACGGCTGCTCGGGCGTCGCCGCTGCGCTCACCGGCACCCGCGTGGGCATGGCCGACAACTGGCTCGGCCACGTGCGCGACGTGCGCGAGAAGCACGGCAAGTACCTCGGCAATGTGGTCGGCCGCGCCGCCGTCAACCGCCTGGTCGAACTGAACGTGGCCGAGCAGGTGATCAACGTGGCCCAGACCACCATCGTGCGCGACGCCTGGGAACGCGGCCAGCCGCTGACCATCCACAGCTGGGTCTACGGCGTGCACGACGGCCTGCTGCGCGACCTCGGCATCACGGTCAGCAGCTTTGATGAGATCGCGCCCAAGCTGCAGCGCGTCCTCACCGGCTACCTCGATGGAGACCAGGTGCGTGAAGAACGCCGTGGACAGTGATCTGACCCGCTTGCGCGACCTCGTCCGCGCCTTCGTGGACGAGCGCGACTGGGACCAGTTCCACACGCCCAAGAACCTGGCCTCGGCCCTGAGCGTCGAGGCGGCCGAGCTGCTGGAGCACTTCCAGTGGCTGCAGCATGGCCGGCCCGACGAGCTCGGCCCCGCCAAACAGATGGAGGTGCGCCACGAGATGGCCGACGTGCTGGTCTACCTGGTGCGCCTGGCCGACAAGCTCGACGTCGACCTGTTCGCGGCGGTGCAGGAGAAGATGGTGCTCAACCGGGAAAAATACCCGGCCGAGCAGGTGCGCGGCGATGCGCGCAAGTATTACGAGTACAAGAAGTAGGGACCTCATGGCCCCGGGCGGCGCTCAAGGAGAGTTTGCCGCTACTCGGCCGATCGCCGGCTCGGGACCGAGTTCCGGCTGGCCTTCCACATAGACGGCCTTCGCCTGGGCAGCCGTTTCGACGCTGCGCACCATATCCCAGATCGTCTTGTTCAGCCACTCTCCGGGTGTGCCCACCAGCCGGTTGGCGATATCGCCCGATAGCTGGATCAGGCCACCCTCGGTTTTCTGGAACACCGTGTAGGTGTCGAGTTGGTAGCCCTGCTTGTACTTGTAGAGGCAGGCAAACAGCGTCAGGTTGTTGGAATGGGTAACCGTTCGCACGGCGCGCGCGGTCCATACCGCGCCTTCGCACTGTGCCGTCTTCATCCCAGTGCTGCCGTTCTGCGTCGCCGCCAGCTGCAAGAGCGCGGCGGCGCCGGAATTTCCCATTCTGGTACTCATGTCGGCAGTGGTGAAGCGGCCGGGCTTGTCCGGCACCTCTACACCCAACTGTAGCGGTGTGTTCGAACTGACCCTGTAACAGTTGAGGGATAGACAGTTGCTGTCATGCATTCCGCTCCGCGAATCCTGCAGCCTGTCGCATCCTCCTCCTGCGACAGACTCCTCCCTTCGTAGAATCGCGCTATCGAACACAAGAGGAGAGTCCATGGTACGTCGCATCATCGCGGCCGCAGTCTGCGCGGCCTTGTCCGGGGCAGCGATCGCGCAAGGCGCGAAGGGAAGCGAAGCGCGCGAAGCGCTGCTGTTCGACTCGCCCGCACTCAGCTCGGCCTATCGCGAGGACATCAACGAGGACGAGAAGATCGCGGGCCTGTCGAAGTTCTGGTCCGAGGTGAAGTACAACTTCGTGTACGTCGACAAGCTCAAGGAGCTCGACTGGGACCGGCTTTATCTGGAGTACCTGCCGAAGGTGCGCGCCACCACCTCCACCGCCGAGTACTACCGCGTGCTGATGGAGCTGTGCGCCAAGCTGCAGGACGGGCATACCAACGTCTATCCGGGCCGCGAGCTGATCGACACCGCGATGGCGCGGCCCCTCATGAAGACCGAGCTGGTCGAGGGCAGGGTGCTGGTACGCGAGGTGTTCGACCCGGCCCTGGTGGCCGCTGGCGTGGCCCCGAATACCGAGATCGTCGAGGTCGACGGCGAGCCGGTGCTGCGTTACGCCCAGCGCGAGATCGCGCCCTACGTGAGCGCATCCACGCCGCAGGACCTGGCGCGCCGCGTGTACGGCTACCAGTTCCTGATGGGGCCGGTGGACCATGCGCCGCGCGTGGGCTATCGCAACGCCGACGGCAAGACCTTCGTGCTGGAAACCAGGCGCGTCGACTCGGCCAGTTTCGGCAAGGCAGCCCCCGGCAGGCCGCCGTTCGAGCTGCGCAAGCTGCCGGGGAACGTGGCCTATGTGGCCCTGAACGGCTTCGGCGACAGCCGGGCGGCCGACGCCTTCCTGGCGGCGTTCGGGCAGATCGCGTCCAGCGCGGCCCTGGTCATCGACCTGCGCAACAACGGCGGCGGCAATTCGAGCGAGGGCTACCGCGTGCTGGCCACCCTGACCGACAAGCCCTTCGCGACCGGCAAATGGGCCACGCGCCAGTACCTGCCGAGCTACCGCGCCTGGAAGCGTCCGATGCCCGACTTCGAAGGAAAGGCCGGCTCCTGGCAGCCGGACGGCAAGCGCCACTTCACCGGCCCGGTCGCGGTGCTGACATCAAGCGGCACCTACTCGGCGGCGGAAGACTTCATGGTGGCCTATGAAAGCATGGGGCGCGGCACTATCGTGGGCGAGGCCACCGGCGGCAGCACCGGCCAGCCGCTGATGATTTCCCTCCCGGGCGGCGGCATGGCGCGCATCTGCACCAAGGCCGACACCTATCCGGACGGGCGCGCCTGGGTCGGGCACGGCATCCAGCCGACCATCAAGGCGGCGCCGGCCGTGGCCGACCTGCGCCGCGGCCGCGACACCGTGCTGGAAGCGGCGCTGGCCGCGCTGAAGAAGTAGTCAAGCGCCGCGTCGGGGACGCAGCGCCGGTTCCGTCCCGTTCAAGCCAGCGCCAGCGCATGCGCTGGCGCATGCGCGCGGCGCGGCGCCGGCTGGCGCGCAGGCGCCGCGCCGTCCAGGCGGAACACGCTCACCACGTCCGCCAGGCGCGCGGACTGCTCCTGCAGCGATTGCGCGGCCGCCGCGGCTTCTTCCACCAGGGCCGCGTTCTGCTGGGTCACCGTATCCATCTCGCTGACGGCCTGGTTGATCTGGCCGATGCCCATCTCCTGCTCGCGGCTGGCCATCGTGATGTCGCCCATGATGTCGGTCACGCGCAGGACGCTGGTCACGATCTCGTCCATCGTCGAACCGGCTTGCGCCACCTGGCGGCTGCCCTCGCCGACGTTCGCCACCGAGGTATCGATCAGCGCCTTGATCTCCTTGGCCGCGTTGGCCGAGCGATGGGCCAGCGTGCGCACTTCCGATGCCACCACGGCAAAGCCGCGGCCCTGTTCGCCGGCGCGGGCGGCTTCGACCGCCGCGTTCAGGGCCAGGATGTTGGTCTGGAAGGCGATGCCGTCGATGACGCCGATGATGTCGACGATCTTGTCGGCGGACGCCTTGATCGCGCCCATCGTCACGACGACGTCGGCGATCACGGCGCCGCCGCGCCTGGCCACCTCGGACGCCGTCAGCGCCATCTGGTTGGCCTGGTGGGCGTTCTCGGCATTCTGGCGTACGGTGGTGGTCAGCTCCTCCATCGACGACGCCGTTTCTTCCAGGGAGCCGGCCTGTTGCTCGGTGCGCGCGGACAGGTCGAGGTTGCCCGTCGCGATTTCGGACGACGCGGTCGCGATGGTCTCGGTGCCGCTGCGCACCTGGCCGACGATGTTCCTCAGGCTGGCGTTCATTTCCTTCAGCGCCTCGAGCAGTTGGCCGGTCTCGTCGCGCGAGCCGACCTCGATGTGGCTGCTCAAGTCGCCGGCGGCGACCGTGCGCGCCACCTCGACGGCGCGCGCCATCGGCCGGGTGATCGAACGTGACATGGCCCAGCCGATGAAGGCGGCGAGCACCAGCGCCGCCACGCCCAGGGCGATCAGCCACAGGCGCGCCTGCGCATACTGTCGCTGGCCCGTCGCCTGGTCGTCGCGATTGTTCGACTCCTGAATGTCGATGACTTTCTGCATTTCCTCCTGCCAAAGGGTGACCGCCGGGATCACCTTCGAGGTCAGGAGCGCGTGGCTTTCTTCGTTGCTGTTGGCGCGTGCCAGCGCCCTGGTTTGCTCGATCAGCGGAGCGGCGCGTTCACGCGCGACGACGATGCGCTCCAGCGCCGCCTGCGTTTCGGCACGCGTCACCATCTGCGCCAGCTGGGCCGCAGCGCTGTCGTAGTCTTTCCAGGCAGCCCCGATGGCCTTGTCCACGGCTTCCATCTTGGCGTCGTCGGTCACCAGGATCAGGTCACGCATGTTGTACGAGATGCGGCGCTGCGCATCGCGCATGTCGTTGGCCTTGTCGAGGCGGACGTTATTGCCCTCGACGACATTCTCGATCAGGCTGTTCATGGTGGACATGTTGTAGAGGCCTGCGGCGAGGACGGCAAGGAGAATGGCGAGGACAGCGCCAAAGCCGAGGGCCAGGCGCTGGCCGATTTTCAGATTCTTCATTTTTTATGCTGGTGCGGGAAAGTAGGAGACGGGCTGGAGGTGCCCTTGTGACAATTGGTGAGTTTAGTAGGATCATTCCTACATAGCAACGACGAGTTACTTTCCATGTGGAAATTTAACAACGCACCATGTCAGAAATAAAATTTCATTAGGAGATAATAAATGAAATAATATTTCGCTCCCCGGCTGACTTGATGGATTCGGACGCGCAGGATGCTGCCGGCCGCGAGAAGAACCCGGCCGGACAGACGCGCGGCGACACGCGCGCGTACCGCGAAGACAGGAAGTAGCTGCCGCCGGAGCCGGCGGCGCGGATCAGCGCACCCTGCGCAGCGACGACACCATGCCGTCCAGGCCGCGCAGGGACGAATAGCGGCCCGGTCCGTAGACGATACAGCGCCCGCGGTAATCGTCGTGCTCGCAGACCTGCCATTCGCCTTCGCGTACGATCATCGAACCCGCGCGGTCGTTGAAATTGCGTGAACGCAGGCTGTGCGCATCGCTTCCCAGCATGATGCCGTCGCCGCCGAAATGGCGGTCGGCGAACAGCTCGACCGGCGGACCGCGGCGCTCGTCGTTGCGCGGGTCGCGCCGTCCCCAGCCGCCCTCGTCGTAGCGACGGTCCCTGTCGCGGTATCCGCCGCGTCCGCGTTCGCGCTCCAGCTCACGCAGCGAGGAAGCCTGGTCGTTGAAACCGTCGAACATCCGGTATTCGCCCGGCTCCAGCACGATGCAGCGGCCGCCGAAATCCTTGTGCTCGCAGATCTCCCAGGTGCCCGATCGAACGATGGCCGACGAGGCGCGGTCGTTGAATCCGATCCCGTCCAGGTTGGTGACCGGACCGCGCAGCGTCAGCGGACGGCCGCGGAAGTCCGCATCCGTGAACAGCGAGATTTCGCCGGCGGCGGCGTGGTGCATCGATGCCAGCAGGGCGAGGGCGGCGAGCAGGGCTTTCATCGTTTTCTCCATGAGATACGGGGCGCGGGCGCGATGCGCACCCGGCTTTCCTTCCATAACGCAAATGTACGTGGAAACGGTGCACCGCTGCTGTAACAGTTTGCTACCGCGGCCTAGCGTGTTGGCATGCTTGTCGAGTTACCGTTAAGCTTTTGCTATGAACACTAGGCAGATCAGCAGTAGGGAGTACGCTCCGGCCGCGTCGCATTGATCTGGCGCAGTTGATCTGAGTCATAGGCCACTCGCGCCCGGACCGGAATGCTCGTATCATGGTTTCGTGCGCTTCACGACAAGGTAGAGACCATGCGCCCCATCGTATTCGTCCCCGCATGCACGCGTGATTTCGGCGAACACCCTTATCACGCGGCCCAGCACAAGTATGTCGACGCCGTCGTCCTCGGCGCCGATTGCGCCCCCATGATCCTGCCCTCGCTGGGCGCTGCTCTGGACCTGGAAACCATGCTGGCCCTGTGCGACGGCATCATGCTGACCGGCTCGGCCTCGAACGTCCACCCCAGCTACTATTCCGAGGAAGTGCTCGACCCTTCGCTGCCGCAGGACCCGGCGCGCGACCAGACCACGCTGCCCCTGATCCGCGAGGCGGTCAAGCGCGGCATCCCGATCATCGCGATCTGCCGCGGCTTCCAGGAGATGAACGTGGCCCTGGGCGGCAGCCTGCACCAGGCGGTGCAGAGCGTGGCCGGCAAGTTCGACCACCGCGAGAATCCCGAACTCGGCATGGACGAGCAGTACGGCGACGCCCATAACGTCACGCTCACGCCGGGCGGTTGCCTCGAGCGCATGCTCGGGGTGCCGGAGATCCCGGTCAACTCGCTGCACGGGCAGGGCGTCAACGAACTCGCCCCCGGCCTGACGGTCGAAGCGGTAGCCGAGGACGGATTGGTCGAAGCCTTCTCGGTTTCCACCGCGCCCGGCTTCACGCTGGCGGTGCAGTGGCACCCCGAGTGGCGCATCCAGCACAACCCGTATTCGATGAAGATGTTCGGCGCCTTCGGCCAGGCCTGCCGCGAATACCAGCAGCAGAAACAACGGAGCGGCGCATGAGCAGCCACACCCCGGAGGCCGCCTTTCCCTTGGCCAGCGACGCCGTCCCATAGCTTTCCTGCCTGATGTGCGAGCGCACCCGGCCCGCGCCGGCCCTGCGCACTCGATCCGAACCAGACAGTGAGGCAATCATGGCAATCCGCGACAATTTTTCTTACACCGACATGGAGGAGTGGCTCAACGCGAAACGGGTCACCGAAATCGAATGCCTGGTCCCCGACCTGACCGGCGTCGCCCGTGGAAAAATCCTCCCCCGCGTGAAGTTCACCGAAGACCGCGGCATGCGCATCCCCGAAGTGGTGCTGGGCATGACCGTCACCGGCAACACCCCCGAGCGCGACGAATCCTATAACCGCGCCATCGCGGCCACCGACCGCGACATGATCCTCAAGGCCGACCCGACCACCATCACCATGGTGCCGTGGGCGGTCGACCCTACCGCCCAGGTCATCCACGACTGCTACTTCTCCGACGGCAGCCTGGTCGACTACGCGCCGCGCAGCGTGCTGCGCCGGGTGCTCAAGCTGTACGCCGAGCGCGGCTGGAAGCCGGTGGTGGCGCCCGAGCTCGAGTTCTACCTCACGGCCAAGAACATCGATCCGAATTTGCCGCTGTCCTCGCCGGTCGGCAGGAGCGGGCGCGCCGAGACCAGCCGCCAGGTCTACAGCATCGACGCCGTCAACGAATTCGACCCGCTGTTCGAGGACATCTACGACTACTGCGAGATGATGAACCTCGACGTCGACACCCTGATCCACGAGATCGGCGCCGGCCAGATGGAGATCAACTTCCTGCACGGCGACCCGCTCGGCCTGGCCGACAAGGTCTTCTACTTCAAGCGCACCCTGCGCGAGGCCGCGCTCAAGCACGAGATGTACGCCACCTTCATGGCCAAGCCGATGGCCGACGAACCCGGCTCGGCGATGCACGTGCACCAGAGCGTGGTCGACCTCGAGAGCGGCCGCAACATCTTCAGCAATTCCGACGGCACGCCCTCGATGGCCTTCCGCCACTACATCGGCGGCCTGCAGCGCTACATGCCCTCGGCCATGGCCATCATCGCGCCCTACGTGAACTCCTACCGCCGCATCGTGCGCCATTCGGCCGCGCCGATCAACCTGCAATGGGGCATGGACAACCGCACGGTGGGCTTCCGCGTGCCGGTGTCCGGCGCCCAGGACCGGCGCATCGAGAACCGCGTGATCGGCGCCGACGCCAACCCCTATCTCGCGCTGGCGGTCACCCTGGCCTGCGGCTACCTGGGCATGCTGGACGCGGTCGAGCCGGGCCGGATGGTCGAGGTCAGCGCCTACGACATGCCGGTCGAGCTGCCGCAGGGCTTGTCCGAGGCCATCACCCTGCTGCGCCGCGAAGACCGCCTGCGCGACGTGCTGGGAGAGCGCTTCATCGACGTGTATTCGGCGGTGAAGGACCTCGAGCACCAGGAATTCATGCGCGTCATCAGTCCGTGGGAGCGCGAGCACCTGCTGCTGCACGTCTGATGGGGGCGCCTGGCCCGGTTCACGAAAAGATGGGAGCCGATCATGACCACCAACACGCTGGGCGCGTCGGTGCGCGTCGCCGCACCGGACGGCTGCGAGACCTATGACACCCAGGAACTGCAGCGCCTCGACAGCGCGCACTTCCTGCATCCCTTCACCGACCACGCCGCGCTGAGGGAGCGCGGCGCGCGCGTGATCGTGCGCGCCGACGACGTCTACCTGTGGGATTCCGAGGGCAGGAAGATCATCGACGGCATGGCCGGCCTGTGGTGCGTGAACGCCGGCTACGGCCGCGCCAGCATCGCCGACGCGGTGCACGCGCAGATGCTGCAGCTGCCCTTCTATAACAGCTTCTTCAACACCACCAACGTGCCGGCGGTGAAGCTGGCGGCGCTGCTGGCGCGCATCGCGCCCCAGCAGTTCCAGCACGTCTTCTTCACCGGCAGCGGCTCGGAAGCGAACGACACCATCGTGCGCATGGTGCGGCGCTACTGGCAGCTGCTTGGTGAGCCCGATCGCGAGGTCATCATCAGCCGCCGCAACGCCTACCACGGCAGCACCATGGCCGGAGCCTCGCTGGGCGGCATGGCCGGCATGCATGCGCAGGGCGGGCTGCCGATTCCCGGCATCGTGCACATCGGCCAGCCCAGCTACGCCGAACACGGGCGCGGCATGAGCGAAGCCGCGTTCGGGCTGATGGCGGCCGGCTGGCTCGAAGAGAAAATCCTGGAAGCGGGTCCGGAGCGGGTGGCGGCCTTCATCGGCGAGCCGGTGCAGGGCGCGGGCGGCGTGATCATCCCGCCCGCGACCTACTGGCCCGAAATCGGGCGCATCTGCGCCAAGTACGACATCCTGCTGGTGTCGGACGAAGTCATCTGCGGCTTCGGGCGCCTGGGCACCTGGTTCGGCTGCGAACTGATGGGCTTCCAGCCCGACCTGATCGCGTTTGCCAAGGGCGTCACCTCGGGCTACGTGCCGCTCGGCGGGGTGCTGGTGGGCGGGCGGGTGGCGCACGTCCTGATCGAGAAAGGCGGCGACTTCAACCACGGCTTCACCTATTCCGGCCACCCCTCGGCCTGCGCGGCGGCGCTGGAGAACCTGCGCATCATCGAGACCGAAGGCCTGGTGCAGCGGGTGGCGCTGGAAACCGGCCCGCACCTGAAGTCGCGCTTCGCGTCGCTGGCGATGCACCCGCTGGTCGGGCATGCCGAGACCTGCGGCATGACGGCGGGCCTGAACCTGGTGCGGCGCAAGGGGGCGACGGTGCACGACTGCGAAGCCTTCCCGGCGGAGCAGGCGGTGGGGATGCTGTGCCGCAAGCACATGTTCGACAATGGGGTGATCATGCGCGCCGTGGGCGACCGCATGATCGTGGCGCCGCCGCTGTCGATCACGCGGGCGCAGATCGACGAGATGGTGGAGCGGATCGGGGTTTGCCTGGATTTGACGCTGGAGGAGGTGGTTTCGCGCGGCTGGATGAACTAGCTAAAGGTGCGCTGGCGAAATTGGGTTCCGGCCTACGCCGGAACGACGTGCTGAGGGTGCGAGCCAAGGGAATGCTTTCCCTGTCCACCAGCGTTGAAACCGTCGTTCCCGCGCAGGCGGGAACCCAATGTTGCTTGAGCAGTGTTAGCTCAGGCGCCCGCCCCAACGATATGCTTGGTCGGCTCCCCGCCATTGCGAACGAACTGCGGCGCCAGCGAGCCCACGAACATGCCCGCGAAGGCCGCCAGCAGCCCGGCCAGCTGGCCCGGGAAGTGCTCGCCCCAGGTGGTCACGCCTTCGAAGAACAGCAGCCACACCACGATGCCGGATGCGATCGACACGATCGCGCCCTGGGTGGTCGCGCGCTTCCAGTACAGGCCCATCACCAGCGGCACGAAGGCGCCCACCAGGGTCACCTGGTAGGCGCTCGACACCAGTTCGTAGATCGAGGTGCCTTCCATCGCGATCGCATAGGTCAGCACCAGGGCCGCGAAGACCACGATGGTGACGCGCATCGCCAGCAGGTTCTGCTTGTCGCTCATGCCCGGACGCAGGTTCTTGAGGATGTTCTCGACGAAACTGGTCGACGGCGCCAGCAGGGTGGCCGAGGAGGTGCTCTTGATCGCCGACAGCAGGGCGCCGAAGAACAGGATCTGCATCACCAGCGGCATCTTGGTCATGATGAAGGTCGGCAGCAGACGCTGGTAGTCGTTCTGGGCGAGTTCCAGCGCCGTATTGCCCATCACTACCACGGCCGCGGTGACGATAAACATCGGCACGAAGGCGAACAGGATGTAGCTGGCGCCGCCGATCACGGCGCCGGTGCGCGCGGTGGGCGCGTCCTTGGCCGACATCACGCGCTGGAACACGTCCTGCTGCGGGATCGAGCCGAACATCATGGTGACGGCCGCGCCCACGAAGAAGGCGATCTCGGTGAAGGTGGGCTCCGGCAGCACGCGCCACAGGTCGGCCTGCTGGGCCACCGCCAGCACCTTGTCGGCGCCGCCGGCCAGGTCGGCCGCGAAGAAGGCGATGAGGGCCAGGCCGATCACCAGCACGATCATCTGGACGAAGTCGGTGATCGCCACGGCCAGGAAGCCGCCCACCACCACGTAGACCAGCACCGCCAGGGTGCCGACCAGCATGCCCATGGCCGGCGACATGGCGCCGCCCGTCAGTACCGTGAACACCAGGCCCAGTGCGGTGATCTGCGCCGCCACCCAGCCCAGGTAGCTCAGGATGATCGCCACCGAGCAGAAGATCTCGATGCCCTTGCCGTAGCGCTGGCGGTAGTAGTCGCCGATGGTGAGCAGGTTCAGCTTGTACAGTTTCTTGGCGAAGAACAGGCCGACCAGGATCAGGCACATGCCGGCGCCGAACGGATCCTCGATGATGGCGTTCAGGCCGCCCTGCACGAACTTGGCCGGCACGCCCATGACGGTCTCGGCGCCGAACCAGGTTGCGAAGGTGGTGGTGATCACCATGATCAGCGGCAGGCTGCGGCCGGCCACGGCGAAGTCGGCGGTATTCTTGATCCGCGTGCCTGCCCACACCCCGAGCCCCAGCGTACCGAGCAGGTAAAGCGCGACGAAAACGATCAAAGTAGTATTCATGCGGTAGAGGCTCCGGGAGGAGAAAGTTATCGGGCGGAAAATCCGCGATTATAAATGCAGAAGTCGGCCACTGGATCAAGTTTGCTCGGATTTGTCGCCGGATGTTGCGTGGACGGGAAGCCATGAAAAAAGCCCGCCGCGGAACGCGTCCGCGGCGGGCTTGGAGGAAAGGTGTTCCCGGCAGCGCCGCTTATTCCTTCAGCGCGGCGGCCAGCCTGGCAATGGTGGCGGCATCGGCGCCGACCGCCGCCGTCAGGCGCTTGCCGTAGTCGGCATCGGCCTTCCAGAAGTGCGACAGCATGGTGTGCAGGATGTCCTTGTTGCTGACCTGCCTCAGGTCGCCCGACAGATTGACGATCAGGTCATCCTGGTCCTGCTTGCCCAGCGAGCGGTAGAACTCGCCCGCCTGGCGGAAGTTCAGCGTCTTGGCGATGGCTTGCTGCTGGGTCGTACCACGCAGCGGCAGGGCGCTGGCGCGGGCATGCGGGCTGGCCGGCTGCGGCGCCAGGCGGCTCGGTTCATAGTTCACCGAGCCGCTGCGGCCGCTGATGCTGCCGGCGCCATCCTGCTGGTTGTTCCTGACCGGGACCAGGGGGCGGTTGATCGGCAGCGCCTGGTAATTGGTGCCCACGCGGTGGATCTGGGTATCGTTGTACGAGAACAGGCGGCCTTGCAGCATGCGGTCTTCCGACGGCTCGATGCCCGGCACCAGGTTGCCCGGCGCCAGCGCCACCTGCTCGGTCGATTCGAAGAAGTTGTCCGGCACGCGGTTCAGCACCATGGTGCCGACCTTGCGCTCCGGCACGCCGGTCCAGACCTTGGTCGAATCGAGCGGGTCGAAGTCGAACTTGTCCAGGTCTTCCGGCTTGAGCGTCTGGATCGTCAGGTCCCAGGCGGGGAAGCGGCCCTTGGCGATCGACTCGTACAGGTCGGCGGTGGCATGGGTGCTGGTCCTGGCCTGCACGACGCCGATCTCGGACGGGCGCAGGTTGCGCTCGCCCTGGCGCGATTTCCAGGCAAATTTCACATAGGTGTAGTCGCCCTTGGCGTTCACGAACTTGTAGGCATGCACGCTGCTGCCGTTCATTTCGCGGTAGCTGGCCGGCACGCCCCAGTTCGAATACACGCGGGTCAGCATGTGCGTCGCTTCCGGGATGTGTGAGAAGAAGTCGAAAGCGCGCTGCGGCACGCCGGTATTGGTGACCGGATCGGGCTTGAGCGAGTGGATCATGTCCGGGAACTTCATGGCGTCGCGGATGAAGAAGATCGGCAGGTTGTTGCCGACCAGGTCCCAGTTGCCTTCCTCGGTGTAGAACTTGGTGGCGAAGCCGCGCGGATCGCGCGCGGTCTCGGGCGAGCCGCTGCCGCCGATAACGGTCGAGAAGCGTACGAACACCGGCGTGACCTTGCCCTTGCTGAACAGCTTGGCCTGGGTGAGCTCGTCCAGGTCCTCGGTGGCGGTAAAGCTGCCGTGGGCGCCGGTACCGCGCGCATGTACGACGCGCTCGGGAATGCGCTCGCGGTCGAAGCGCTGCAGTTTCTGTACCAGGTGCACGTCCTGCAGCAGCACCGGGCCATGCGGGCCGGCGGTCTGGCTGTTCTGGTTGTCGCCGACCGGGGCGCCGTTGTCCTTGGTAAGTTGCGCCATCGCGCCGTTCATCAGGGCCATCAAGCCGGCGGCCAGGGTCAGGCTGCAAACCGCCAGGCGTCCCGAAGGGAGGTATAAAGCTTTCATAGTCAATGTCTATCGTTCTTGTTTCTGGGAAAAACAAATTCTATTGCTCATGCATACATTGATAAAGTTGATTGTTCCTATGGTATCGATAGCGTTTTACAGTGGGCGGCGTCGCGTTAAGATTGCCCCGACAGCCGACCCAAGGAGACAGCGATGACGATTTCCCTCTGGCATCAACGCACCCATGCCCTGCGTATCGACGGCCGCGCCTTCATCGACGGCTTCCGGGTCGATGCCCGGTCCGGCGCCCGCTTCGACTGCATGTCTCCGATCGACGGCCGCAAGCTGGCCGAGGTCGCGCGCTGCGACGCCCGGGATGCCGACGCCGCCGTGCGCAGCGCCCGCGCCGCCTTCGAAGACGGCCGCTGGGCCGGCATGGCGCCGAGCGAGCGCAAGCGGGTGCTGGTGCGCCTCGCCGACCTGATGCTGGCGCAGCGCGACGAGCTGGCCCTGCTGGAAACCCTCGACATGGGCAAGCCGATCCGCTACAGCCTGAGTGTCGACGTGCAGCTGGCCCAGAACTGCATCCGCTGGTATGGCGAGGCGATCGACAAGATCTACGACCAGGTGGCGCCCACCGGCGCGGACAGCCTGGCCTTGATCACGCGCGAGCCGGTCGGCGTGGTAGCGGCGGTCATCCCCTGGAACTACCCGATGCTGATGGCGGCCTGGAAGATCGGCCCGGCATTAGCCGCCGGCAACAGCCTGGTCCTGAAGCCGTCCGAAAAGGCGCCCCTGAGCTGCCTGCGCCTGGCCGAGCTGGCGCTGGAGGCGGGCGTGCCGCCCGGGGTGTTCAACGTCCTGCCCGGGTATGGCCATGAAGCCGGCAGCGCGCTCGGCCTGCACATGGACGTCGACTGCATCGCCTTCACCGGCTCGACCCGGGTCGGCAAGCATATCCTGCAGATGGCGGGGCAGTCGAACCTGAAGCGCGCCTGGACCGAACTGGGCGGCAAATCGGCCAACATCGTCTGCGCCGACTGTCCCGACCTCGATGCCGCGGTGGAAAGCGCCATCGGGTCGATCTACTTCAACCAGGGCGAGAGCTGCAACGCGCCCTCGCGCCTGTTCGTCGAAGCCTCGATCAAGGACGCGTTCCTGGAAAAAGCGCTGAAGCTGCTGCCGCGCTACGCGCCGGGCGACCCGCTGGACGAGGACACCGTCATGGGCGCGATCGTCGATCCGGTCCAGATGAAGACGGTGCTCGGCTATATCGAGGACGGCAAGGCCGCCGGTGCGCGCCTGCTGGCGGGCGGCGATGCGGCGCGCCAGGACAGCGGCGGCCTGTACATCGCGCCGACGCTGTTCGACGGCGTCGAGCCCGACATGCGCATCGCGCGCGAGGAAATCTTCGGTCCGGTGCTGTCGGTGCTGTCGTTCACCGATCTCGACGAGGCGGTGCGGCAGGCGAATGCCACGCCCTATGGACTGGCGGCGGCGGTATGGACGTCGGACATGGGCAAGGCGATCCGGACCTCGCGCGCCCTGCGCGCCGGCACCGTGCACGTCAACCAGTACGACAACGACGACATCACGGTGCCCTTCGGCGGCTACAAGCAGTCGGGCAACGGGCGCGACAAGTCGCTGCATGCCTTCGACAAGTACACCGAGCTGAAGACGACCTGGATCCAGGTCGGCTGAGCGATCGCCTCCTTGGTAGCGCGGCCCGGTCACCGCAGCTACCATCCTCAGCCTGCTGGTCCTGAACGTCGCCCCGATCGTGCTGGCCCGCGGCATCCAGAACCAGTCCAGCGCCCGGCAATCGGTGGTCCACACGCGCGCCGTTCAGATCGCCATGTCGCGCAAGACTTTCGAAGCGTCGCGGTTGGCCCCCAGCACCGTGCCGTCGCGCATGTGGATCTGCAGCTGCGACTGTTCGTCGGCCCGCATCGAGTCCACGAAATCGAGGTTGACCAGGGCCGAGCGGTGGATGCGCACGAAGCGCGCCGGGTCGAGCTGGATTTCGAGTTCGGAGATGCCGATGCGCACCAGGAAGGTCTGGCCGCGCGCCGCGATCACCGTGTACTTGGAATCGGCCTTCATGTACTCGATCTCGCCGGCCGCCAGCGGGAAGATGCGGCCGCGGTCGCGCACCAGGATGCGTTCCAGCCGCGCCGGGGCCTGGTTCCTGCTGGCCGCCTGCGCCAGCGCGCTGTCGAGGGTGTCGCGGGCATGGACCGGACCGTCGAGCAGGCGCGCCACCGCCGCCGCGAAGCGCGCCTGGGTGAAGGGCTTGAGCAGGTAGTCGACCGCGTGCAGTTCGAAGGCGGTCACGGCGTACTGGTCGTAGGCGGTGGTGAAGACGATCTGCGGCAGGTAGTCGAGGCGGCGCAGCACTTCCAGCCCGGTCATCTCGGGCATCTGGATGTCCATGAACACGACCTCGGGCCGCAGGCGCGTGATCCGCTCCAGCGCCTCGGCGCCGTTGGCGGCCTCGCCCACCAGACGCAGTCCGGGATTGGCGTAGATGGCGTCGCGCAGCACGTCGCGCGCCAGCGGCTCGTCTTCGGCAAAGAAGGCGGTTTTCATGTTCATGTCATGCATGGCTTTCTTCAAGGACTGCGGGGATGGTGACCGACACGCCGAAGCCGGCGCCCGGCGCGCTTTGCACCCGCATGGCGGCGCGGCTGCCGTAGTCCAGCTGCAGGCGCCGCTCGATGGTGCGCAGGCCCAGGCCGGACGAGGTGGCGATCAGCGCCGGGTCGGCGCCGGGGCCGGTATCGCGCACCGTCATGGTCAGCGCCCCGGTGGCGGGGTCGCGCCGGGTGCGGATCTGCAGGATGCCCGGCCGGCTGTGCGGGTTGAAGGCGTGCTTGATGCTGTTCTCGACCAGCGGCTGCAGCGACAGCGCCGGCAGCAGGTGGTCGCCCGCATCCTCGTCGAGGTCCCATTCGACGTGCAGGCGCTCGCCCAGGCGCAGCTGCTCCAGTTCCAGGTAGTCGCGCACGAAATCGAGTTCCGCAGCCAGCGTCACGCGGTCGCTGCCGCTGCGCTCGGTGTCGAGCACGTAGCGCAGCATGTCCGAGAACTGGAACAGCGCGGTCTCGGCGGCGGCCGGGTGGCGCTGGGTGAGGGCGATGATCGAGTGCAGGGTGTTGAACAGGAAGTGCGGATTGAGCTTGTTGCGCAGCGCACTCAGCTCCGAGGCGATCAGCAGGTTCTGCGCGTCCTTCATGGCCAGCGCCTGGCGATGCGCCGCCTCGCTGGCGCGGATCAGGTGGAAGATGCCGGCCCCGAGCAGGTAGGTCATCACGTGGTAGAGCAGCGGCCAGACGTACCAGCTGAGCGGCTTGGCGACGCTGAACATGATCCAGAATGGCACTTGCGATACGATCGAGAACGCGAAGGCCGCCACGACGTGGATGCCGATGACCCTGGGCAGGCGGTAGCCCCGGCGCTCCATGGCGCCGGTCAGCGGCCAGGCCAGCGTCAACAGGATCGGGGACGGCAGCAGGCTGGCCAGGGTCAGCACATAGCGGGCGGCGTCGAACTGTCCGGCGGCGAGCTTGTCCAGCTGGTCGGCCGCAGAGAGGAGAATCCCGTACACCAGCCAGGCGGCGATGTAGATCCGCCACATCAGGCTGAGCTGGGGAAGCTTGGCGAGTAGTGTTTTCATGTCCCTAGTGTCGCGCGTGGGCCGCCGCAGCGGAACTGCCGTGTCGCGAATTGCAGGATCCGGTGACCGAACTGCGGATGGGCGACGCCGGCTGCCTCTGGCGCAGGGACGGGCGGCGGTTCAAAGTAGATAAAGTTTAGCAACTTCTGGGCAAGCCGCATACGGGCTCAGCGTGGAAGATGTGATATGCATGAGAGTAAGATTGCGCCGCAGATCGGTGTATTCTTGCGTTTCTATGCATTTTTATGCGTTTTTTTGCATGTTCGCGTAGAATTGGTGAGCTCAACAGGAGAGAACATGCAACTGGCGGAAGAAAGGCGGCAATCGATCATCGAGGCCGTCGAGCGGGAAGGACGGGTGCTGGCGGCCGAGCTGGCCCAGCGCCTGGACACCTCGGAAGACACCATCCGGCGCGACCTGCGCGAGCTCGACGCGGCCGGCCTGCTGCGCCGGGTGCACGGCGGCGCGGTGCGGTGCACGCGCGAGGCCAGCTTCGGCGAGCGCATCGAACGCGATCCCGCCAGGAAGGCCGCGCTGGCGCACACCCTGCGCGCGATCGTCCGTCCCGGCGACACGGTGCTGATCGACGCCGGTTCCACCAATCTCGCGCTGGCGCGCCTGCTGGAAGACGGCCAGGCCGCGACCATCGTCACCAACAGCCCGCAACTGGCGCTGGCGCTGGGCGACTTCCGCCGCACCCGCATCGTGCTGCTGGGCGGGACCTACCACGCCGCCACCGGTGCGGTGCTCGGCGCCTGGACCCTGGCCGAGCTGCGGCAGTTGCGCGCCGACCTGTGCATCGTCGGGGTCTGCGCGCTCGACCCCGAACGCGGCCTGGCGGGGTCCGACGCCGAGGAAGCCACGATCAAGGCCGCCATGGTGACAGGCAGCACGCGCAGGGCCGCGGCGGTCCTGAACGAACGCCTGGGCGGCAGCGCGCCCTTCGCCTTTGCCCGGCTGGCCGAACTCGATCACCTGGTGCTCGAAGCCGACGCCCCGCCCGACACCATCGCCCGCCTGCGCCAGGCGCATCCGGGACTCGATCTCCAGCTTGCCCAGAAAGCCCGCGCATGAACACGAATCCTTCCGCGCTGTCCGCGGCGCGCTGGTCGATCTCGACCGTCTTCCTGCTCAACGGCGCCGGCATCGGCCTGTGGGCCGCCCACGTGCCGACCGTGCAGGCGCGTGCCGGGATCGACCTGGCGACGCTTTCCATGGTCCTCCTGACCATCGCGGCCGGGGCCCTGCTGGCCATGCCGCTGATGGGCGGCTTCACCGCGCGCTGGGGCACGCGCCGCATGACCTTGTTGTCGGGCTTTGCCTTTGCCGCGCTGCTGGCCGTGCTCATGGGCGTGAGCGACCTGCGCCTGCTGTTCCTGGCGGCATTCGCCTTCGGCGTCAGCAACGGCGCGCTGGACGTGGCGATGAACGCCAACGCCAGCGAGGTCGAGGCCGCGCGCGGCATTCCGACCCTGTCGTCGATCCACGGTTTCTACAGCCTCGGCGGCCTGATCGGCGCGGCGCTGGGCGGCCTGATCATCGGCCAGGGCTGGGGCGACGGCCGGGGCGCCCTGGCGATGGCCATCGCGACGGCGATCGTACTGGCCTTGGCGGCGCCGCGCGTGATGGCCTTTGCGCCGACCCACGAGGCGGGCAGCCACTTCCAGCTGCCGCGCGGCGCGGCGCTGGGCCTGGGCATGCTGGCGCTGCTGTGCTTCGCGGTGGAGGGCGCGCTGGTCGACTGGAGCGCGCTCTTGATGCAGGAGCGCACCGGGGCCGCGCCGGCGCAGGCGGCGCTGGGATTTTCCGCCTTCTCGATCGCGATGGCGGCCTGCCGCTTCGCGGGCGACCGCATGATCCTGCGCTTCGGCGCGCTGCGCGTGATGGTGCTGGGCGGGCTGGCGATGTTCGCGGGCCTGGCCACGGCGGTGCTGAGCACCCACTTCCTGCTGACCGCGGCCGGCTTCGCCCTGATCGGCATCGGCGCGGCCAACGTGGTGCCGCTGCTGTTCGGCGCGGCCGCGCGCATCCCCGGCATGAGCGCCGGCGCGGGCGTGGCGGCGGTGGCGACGCTGGGCTACGGCGGGTTGCTGCTGGCACCGCCGGTGCTGGGCTATATCGCCTCGCACGCGAGCATCATGGTGGCGCTGGGATTGCTGTCGCTGTCGGGGCTGGTCATTGCAGCGAGCGCGGGCGTCATCAAGGTACAATCCGCTCCTACAACCTAGGAGCACACGATGAAACGCACTGACCTGGCAAAGCGGGAAGCCGAAAAACTCAAGAACCAGATGGGCACGCAGAACGCGGCCTTCGGCGGCGCCGCCAGGAACGCCGTGCCCGACCGGCGCGAGCAGCGCGAGCGTGAGCGCGCGCTCGGACTGGTGCCCTTCGCCGTCAAGCTCAACGGCGACCTGGTAAAGCAGCTGCAAGCGCTGAGCAAGGAACGCGGCGTCGAGCTGAACGAGCTGGTCGCAGAGCTGCTGCAAAAAGGCTTGTCCGCGTAGGGATCCGCGATCGGGCTGCGCTACCTGCCCGATCGACCGTCAGGCGTATGTCAGGCGTATGTCAGGCGTATTCGCGCAATACCGTGTAGACGCCGTTCTTCGACTCCACCAGCACATAGCCGCGCACGTCCCATGGAAGCGGCGGACCGTCCGCGGGCACGGTGGCGCCGCCGGCGCGGCGCGCCATCGTCACGTGCGGGCGGTAGCGGCGCGCTTCCGGCTGCAGGCCGAGGGCCGTCAGCGCCTCCGACAGGCGAGCGTGCAGGGCCGCGAGGCCGGGTGGCGTGAGACCGGGTTCGAGCACGGCGATCCCGTGAGGCCACAGCGCGGCGCGCGTGAGCTCGAGGCCGAACGGTTCGAACGGGACGGCAAGGCCGTCCAGCAGTTGGGGTAATCGATCGCTCGGCAGGCCGCCGAGGAAGTGCAGGGTGACGTGCAGCTTGTCGGCCTGGACCGGAGCGGCGCCTGCCGGCCAGGCCCAGGCGTCGCGCCGTTCGCTCAGGAGACGGCGCACGCCCGGATCAGGCCACAGGGCCAGGAACAGACGGGTGGTAGGTGTCTTCGTCAGCCCGTCCATGTGCGCCCCTCAGAAACAGTGTTCCGGCGCCGGGAAGCTGCCGTCCTTGACCGCCGCCACATAGCTGCTCACGGCAGCGTCGATGCTGGTCTGGCCTTCCATGAAGTTGCGCACGAAGCGCGCCTTGCGGCCGGGGAAGACGCCCAGCAGGTCGTGCATCACCAGCACCTGGCCGGAGCAATCCGGGCCGGCGCCAATGCCGATGGTCGGAATCGCCAGCAGTTCGGTGACTTCCTTGCCCAGCGCGGCGGGAATCGCTTCCAGCACCACCAGCGAGGCGCCGGCCGCCTGCAGCGCCAGGCCGTCGGCCTTGAGCTGCTCGGCCGCGGCGTCGGTCTTGCCCTGCACCTTGAAGCCGCCGAAGGCGTGCACGAACTGCGGGGTCAGGCCGATGTGGGCGCACACCGGAATGCCGCGCTCGACGAGGAAGCGCACGGTCTCGGCCAGCCATGCGCCGCCTTCGATCTTGACCATCTGGGCGCCGGCGCGCATCAAGGTGACGGCGTTGTTGTAGGCCTCCACCGGGGTCGTGTAGCTGCCGAAGGGCATGTCGGCCAGCACCAGGGCCAGCTTGTTGCCGCGCGCGACCGAGGCCGTGTGGTAGGCCACATCCTGCACCGTCACCGGCAGGGTCGAGTCGTAGCCGGCGCACACCATGCCCAGCGAGTCGCCGATCAGGAGCACGTCCACGCCGCAGCGGTCCATCAGCGAGGCGAAGCTGGCGTCGTAGGCGGTAAGCATCGCGATCTTGTCGCCGGCCGCGCGCATGGCCAGCAGCGCGGGCGCGGTCACGGCCTTGCGGACGGGTTTCGGGGCATCGTTGGCAGACGGTTCCTGACCTTGCAGGTAAGCGCTCATGGAAATCCTTGTAATACGGTCGTTCGGAAATGCGTAGTGTAATGCGGCGGACGCAAACCTGCAGTGCTAGCCGCGAAAGATGAAGTACACGGCGCCCACCAGGCACAGCGCCGCCCACACGTAATCGAGCTTGAACGGCTCGTTCATGTAGAGCATGGCGAAGGGCACGAACACGCTGAGCGTGATCGCCTCCTGCATGATCTTGAGCTGGGCCAGGCTGAATTGCGTATGGCCGATGCGGTTGGCCGGCACCTGCAGCAGGTATTCGAACAGGGCGATGCCCCAGCTGACGAGGGCCGCGACGTACCAGGCGCGGTTGTTGAGGCTCTTCAGGTGGCCGTACCACGCGAAGGTCATGAAGATGTTCGACAGCACCAGGAGGCCGGCGGTCTGGAACCAGACGGGGAGCCCCATGTTCATCCTATCTTGTCGACCGCCTGGCTGGCCACCAGCGGCAGGTAGTCGCGGATGGGACCGACGCCGGGAATCACGAGATCGGGGGCGATCTCGGCCAGCGGCGCCAGCACGAAGCCGCGTTCATGCATGCGCGGGTGCGGCACCGTGAGCGATTCGGTGGCGATGTGCTGTTCGCCGTAGAGCAGCAGGTCGAGGTCGAGCGTGCGCGGCGCGTTGCGGTAGGGGCGCTCGCGGCCGTGCGCCTGCTCGATCTCCTGCAGCACCGCCAGCAGTTGGTAGGGATCGAACGTGGTGTCGATGCAGGCGACCGCATTGATGTAGTCGGGGCCGCTGGAGTCGACCGGCGCGGTGCGGTACAGGCCGGAGGTCTCGATGACGGCGGTGCCGTCCAGCAGGGCCAGGCGGCGCAGCGCGTCCAGCACGCTGGCCTGGGCGTCGCCCAGGTTGGCGCCGATGCCGACGTAAGCGATCATTCCTCGCCGCCGCCCTGCGTGGCTTGCGCCTGTCCTGCCTCGCCGTCGTTGCGGCGGCGCGGCCCGCGGCGCGGCGGACGCTTGCGCTTCTGGCCCTCGCCGCGGCCTTCGCCGCGTTCGCGCTGGTTGGCGGTCGCCAGCAGGGCTTCACGCTCGCCGCCTTCGGCCGCGTAGAACGCGGTCCACCATTCGCCGATCTCGCCCGGCAGTTCGCCCGACTCGCAGCGCAGCAGCAGGAAGTCGTAGCCGGCGCGGAAGCGCGGGTGCTCGAGCAGCTTGAAGGGCGCCTTGCCGGTGCGGCGCTCGAAGCGCGGCTGCATGGCCCAGATGTCGCGCATGTCGGTGGCGATGCGGCGCTGCAGGGCCAGGTTCTCGGTCTGGGTGCCCAGCACGTCGTCGGCCGCCAGGTGCAGGGCCGGGATCGGCGCCTCGCCGGCGGCGCGGTAGGCGTTCCACTTTTCCAGCACCTGGTGCCACAGCAACGAAGCGAACAGGAAGCCGGGCGACACGCCCTTGCCGGCCTTGACGCGGCCGTCGGTCGATTCCAGGGCGAGGGTCACGAATTTCATGCCGATCGGCTGTTCCAGCACCACGTCCAGCAGCGGCAGCAGGCCATGGTGCAGGCCGGCCGAGCGCAGCTCCTTCAGGCAGGCCAGCGCATGGCCCGACAGCAGCAGCTTGAGCATCTCGTCGAACACGCGCGCCGCCGGCACGTTGTCGATCAGCGGCGCCATCACGGGAATCGGCGCGCGCGTGGTCGGCTCGATGGTGAAGCCGAGCTTGGCGGCGAAGCGCACCACGCGCAGCATGCGCACCGGGTCCTCGCGGTAGCGCGCTTCCGGCACGCCGATGATGCGCAGGGTCTTGGCGCGGATGTCCTCGATGCCGCCGTGGTAGTCCAGCACCGTCTGGGTGGCCGGGTCGTAGTACATGGCGTTGATGGTGAAGTCGCGGCGCGCCGCGTCCTCGTGCTGCGGACCGAAGTTGTTGTCGCGCAGGACGCGGCCATGCTCGTCCTTCGGGGCATTGTCGCTGCCGTTGCCGCGGAAGGTGGTCACTTCCAGCAGGTCCTGGCCGAACATCACGTGCACGATCTGGAAGCGGCGCCCGATGATGAAAGCGCGCCGGAACAGGCGCTTGACCTGCTCGGGCGTGGCGTCGGTGGCGATGTCGAAGTCCTTGGGCTTGACGCCCAGCAGCAGGTCGCGCACGGCGCCGCCGACGACGAAGGCCTTGAAGCCGGCTTCCTGCAGGGTCTGGGTGACCGTGACCGCGTTGCGCGAGACGTTGCGCGGGTCGATCTTGTGCTCTTCAGGACCCAGGATGACTGCCTGGGTCGGGTCGCGGCCGTCGTCCTTGACGCCCAGGATCTTGCGGATGAATTTCTTAATCATTGAAGAGATGGATAGTTGGCCAACCCTGCGATTGCGCGTGGGCGGCGAGCTTCGCGCTCGGGTTGGTGGCGACCGGGTGGCTGACGATCGACAGCAGCGGCAGGTCGTTGTGCGAGTCGCTGTAGAAGTGGCAGCGCTCGAAGTCCTCGAAGCGCGCACCCAGGCGCTCCAGCCAGGCGTGCATGTGGGTGATCTTGCCGGGACCCGAGGTCGGCGTGCCGAGCAGCCTGCCGGTGAGATTGCCCGCGGCGTCGTACTCCGGCATGGCGCCGATATGGTGCTCGACGCCGAAGCGTGCGGCGATCGGCGCCGTGATGTAGTGGTTGGTGGCCGTGATGATGGCCACCAGGTCGCCGGCCTGCTGGTGCTCGCGCACCAGCGCCAGGGCCTGCGGCTTGATCGCCGGATCGATCACTTCCGCCATGTAGCGGGCGAGCAGGGCGTCCAGTTCGGCGCGCGGGAAACGCGCCAGGGTGCCGAGGGCGAACTCGAGGTATTCCACCGGGTCGAGCACGCCGGCATTGTACTGGGCAAAAAATTCGTCGTTGCGGCGGCGGAAGGCGGCTTCGTCCACCGCGCCAATGCGGATCAGGAACTCGCCCCATTCGTAATCCGAATCGATCGGAATCAGGGTGTGGTCGAGATCGAACAGCGCAAGGTTTTTCATTCTTTGGTTTCCGACTGCTGGTTTTCTTGCAGCAACAAATCACGCAGCAGCGGCAGGGTGACGGGACGCTGGGTCTCGAGCGAATACTGGTCGAGGGCGTCCAGCATCGTCGCCAGCGACCGCATGTCGCGCTTGAAGTGAGACAATAAATAGGGTAACACGCTGGCCGACAGCGTCAAACCGCGCGCTTCGGCCGCCTGGGTCAGCGCCGCGATCTTCTCGTCGTCCGACAGGCCCTTGATCTGGTAGATCAGGCCCCAGCCCATGCGCGTGCGCAGGTCTTCGCGCACTCCCAGCACCGCCGGCGGCACCGGACCGGTGCTCACCATGTAGGCGCCGTGCTCGCGGATCTGGTTGAACAGGGCAAAAGCGTCGATCTGGCGCTGCGGCGACAGGCGGTCGCAGTCGTCCAGCAGATACAGGCTGACGTCCGGGCTGTGCACGAACTGGTCTTCCGGGGCATCGAAGGGGATGTAGCGCGAGGCCGGGCTGGCGGCCAGCGCCTGCAGCAGGTGGGTCTTGCCGGCGCCGGTGTCGCCCCACAGGTAGGCGAAATGCTCGCGCGAAGCACGCTGCGCGAACTGGTGCATCAGGTGCGCCAGTTCGGCATTCTCGCCCACCTGGAAGGTGTCGAGGCTGTGCGCCGGTTCGGCGCCTAAATCGAGCACCAGCTGTTTCATGGTGTCGGTCCTGTGCTGGACTTCATCGCTGCACCGCCAGCCGGAGCGCCAGTCGGAACGCGGATTGTGTAGGCTCCGGGATCAGGAAAAAGGGCATGCCGATATTGTTATTCTGTTAAGCCAGGTAGAAACGGAAGTTCGATAGAGGCTGTTTTGCTAAAATAGCGGATTGACCAGGTTTGGGTCGCCGCCTTCTATTTTACCGCCTCCGCTGCCAAATACCATGAGCCAACCATCTAATGTTTCCCTCTCCTACCGCGACGCCGGCGTCGACATCGACGCGGGCGACGCCCTGGTCGAAGCGATCAAGCCCTTTGCCAAGCGCACCATGCGCGAAGGTGTCCTCGGCGGCATCGGCGGTTTCGGCGGGCTGTTCGAGATCAGCAAGAAGTACAAGGAACCGGTGCTGGTGTCGGGTACCGACGGTGTCGGCACCAAGCTCAAGCTCGCTTTCGAGCTGAATCGCCACGACACGGTCGGCATCGACCTGGTCGCGATGAGCGTCAACGACATCCTGGTGCAGGGCGCCGAGCCGCTGTTCTTCCTCGACTACTTCGCCTGCGGCAAGCTGGACGTGCCGACCGCCACCGCCGTGGTCAAGGGCATCGCCCAGGGCTGCGAACAGTCCGGCTGCGCCCTGCTGGGCGGCGAGACCGCGGAGATGCCGGGCATGTACCCGGACGGCGAATACGACCTGGCCGGCTTCGCCGTCGGCGCGGTGGAAAAATCGCAGCTCATCGACGGCAGCAAGATCGTCCCGGGCGACGTGGTGCTGGGCCTGGCCTCGTCGGGCATCCACTCCAACGGCTACTCGCTGGTGCGCAAGATCATCTCGGTCGCCAAGCCGGACCTGGAAGCCGACTTCCACGGCCGCAAGCTGGCCGACGTGCTGATGGCCCCGACCCGCGTCTACGTCAAGCCGCTGCTCGCCCTGATGCAATCGATGGAAGTGAAGGGCATGGTGCACATCACCGGCGGCGGCCTGGTCGAGAACATCCCGCGCGTGCTGGCCGATGATCTCACCGCCGTCCTCGACGCCAAGTCCTGGACCATGCCGCCGCTGTTCCAATGGCTGCAGCAGCACGGCGGCGTGGCGGATGCGGAGATGCACCGCGTGTTCAACTGCGGCATCGGCATGACCGTGATCGTCTCGAAGGACAACGCCGACGCCGCCATGGCGCAACTGCAGGCGGCCGGCGAGACCGTGTACCGCATCGGCGAGATCCGTGCGCGCGAGGAAGGCCAGGCGCAGACGATCGTGCAGTAAGCGATCTTCCGATGTGAACAAGAACGGACGCCGAGGCGTCCGTTCTTGTTTGCGGTGCTGCCCTGCCTTGCTATTTCGCCGCACCCGCACCGATGTGGCGGTCGAGGAAGCGCTCGACCCGGCCCCAGAAGTCGACCTGGTTCTTCGGCAGCGACCAGCCGTGCCCTTCTTCCGGATACTCGATCCATTCGACGTTCTTGTTGGTCTTCATGACGGCATCGCGGAACCTGGTGCCGTGGTTGATCGGCACACGCTGGTCGACGCCGCCGTAGGCCAGCAGCAGCGGTTGGGTGATGCGGGCGGCCTGCTCGATCGGCGAGGTCGCCTTGAGCTGGACCGCGTCCTTGACCGGGTCGCCCACCATGTGCGGCATGCCGTAGGCCTTGTATTCGTCCGACGTATCGTTGGTGAAGCTCCAGCCGCCGTTGTAGAGCAGCCCGATGTCGGTCACGCCCACCCAGTTGATGCCGCACTTGTACAGGTCCGGGTCTTTCACCAGCCCCATCAGGGTGGCGTAGCCGCCATAGCTGGCCCCGGCGATGCAGACGCGCTTGATGTCGGCAATGCCCTTGTCCGCCGCCCAGCGCACGCCGTCCGCAACGTCGTCCTGCATCGCCAGGCCCCATTGCTTGAAGCTGGACTTGAAGTGCTTGATGCCGAAACCCAGACTGCCGCGGAATTCCGGTTCGAGCACGGCGTAGCCGCGCGAAGCCAGGAACTGGGAATACGGGTGCCAGCCCCAGGAGGCGCCGCGCACCCACGGGCCGCCGTGGACCAGCACGACCATCGGCAGCCCGGTGCGCTTCGCGCCAGGCGGCAGCGTCAGCAGCGCCGGGATGTCCATGCCGTCGCGCGCCTTGTAGCGGATGAACTGCTGGCGTCCCATCTGCCCGGGACTGATCTTCGGACGCACGTCGGCGATCTTGTTCAGCAGCTTCGTCTGGGTGTTGTAGAGCGAATAGGTGCCGGGCATGACGTCCGAGTACGACCACACCAGCACCCACGGCGAGTCGGCCTGGGCCGGGACCGAGATCATGTTGATCGTCGACGGCAGCAGCTTGTCCACCGAGCCCTGGATCGTCTTCATGCCCGGGTCGAACCATTCGTTCGACTCGGCATCGGTGCGGAAGCGCACTCCCAGCACCTTGTCGCGGTTGCTCACCAGGCTGCCGTCGAAGTCGTAGCCGGCGGTGACCAGCACCGGCTGCGGGTCGATCTTGCCGGTGACCGGGTCGAGGACGTGGACCGAGGTCGTATCGCGTCCGCCGCTGCGCGCCCGCACGAACAGCTTGCCGTCCGACGCGAAACCGATCGGAGCCAGCGCCTTGCTGCCATCGCCGAAGGTCGGGAAGCTGGCCAGCACGCGCCACGCCTGGCTCGACGGATCGCGGTAATGCAGCGTCGTGGTGTCGCGCTCCTGCGCCATCGCCAGGCGCGGTTCGCCCTTGTGGTCGAGTGCCCAGCTGCGCACGTTGGCAACGGGACGCGGCACGGTTTGCGTGGAGCCGGTGAGGGTATTCAGGCGCAGCAGGTCGACACTGCGCGCCTCGCCCCCGGGGTCGAGGTTGACGCTGGTGACATACACGTATTCCGAATCCTGGGCACCTTCCTGGCCGAGCATGAAGGTGTGCCAGGGCAGGACCTTGCGCGTGCTGCGCGTGCCGTGGGTGGCGCGATAGCCGGTGCGGTCGGCCAGTTCCACGAAGCGCCCGCCGTCGTGGTCGACGGCGTACAGGCCGGGGGCATAGCGCATGTTGCCCTGGCCCACCCCTTTCTCGCGGGTGTTGAAGAGCAGGCGCTCGTTGCTGATCCACTGGAAGTCGCCGATGTCGGCATCGTTGTACGAGGCGACCACCTTGGCGTTGTTGGCCTGGAGGTCCACCACCACCAGCGCGTCGCGCCGGCCAGGGGCGCCCGAGCGCGCGGCCAGGTAGCGCGCGTTCGGCGACAGCTTGGCGCCGCTGATCGGGTCACTGGAGAAAAAATCGGCGATCGGCGGCAAGGCAGCCACGGCCGGGGCCGGCGCCTGTGTTTGCGCGTGGGCGCCAGGCAGGGCGCAGGCGACGCCGGCGGCCAGTGCGGCGCCGGCCAGTGCACGCAGGAGGGATGGTGTCATGTCAAATCTTGAAGTGTATCGTTTCGGAAAAATGGCGACCCAACAATAGCAGCAGCCGCCGCTCAACGAAACCTTTCGGATGACATCCATGCGCCATGCATATGCGCTGTCGCGCCGGCGCAGCAGTGCGCAACGCTCTCCCTGCTACGGCTCCTCCTCCGGCGCCCGGATGTAATCCACCATGCCCATGCTCGCATGGCTCGGCGGCGCGCTCAGCAGGCTGCCGACCACGGTCGCCAGCAGCCCGGCCGGCACCCCGAACACGCCGGCCGCCAGCGGCTGGATGCCGAGCCAGGACTGGTCCAGGCTGCCGCCCAGGGTCGGGCTGGCGCGCAGCATGTACCACAGGCAGACCAGGAAGCCGGTGACCATGCCGGCCATCGCTCCCATGTGGTTGGCGCGCTTCCAGAACACGCCCAGCACCAGCACCGGAAAAAGAGTGGAACCGGCAAGCGAGAACGCCGCGCCAACCAGGGAGAGGATATCGGCGGGCTTTTGCGAGGCGGTGTAGGCCGCGATGAAGGCCACCGCCAGCAGCAGCAGCTTGGAGATCGTCACCCGCTTCTGGGTCGAGGCGCCCGGGTCGACCATCTTGTAGTACACGTCGTGCGACAGCGCGTTGGAGATCGCCAGCAGCAGGCCGTCGGCCGTGGACAGGGCCGCGGCCAGGCCGCCGGCCGCCACCAGGCCCGAGATCACGTAGGGCAGGCCGCCGATCTCGGGCGTGGCCAGCACCAGCACGTCGGCGTCGATCGCGATCTCGGCCAGCTGCACCACGCCGTCGCCGTTGATGTCGGCGATGCTGAGCAGGGGATTGACCTTGTCCACGCTGGCCCAGTACGAGACCCAGGTGGGCAGCGCCGAAAAATCGCTGCCCACCAGCGCGGTATAGATGTCGTACTTGGCCAGCACCGCCAGCGCCGGAATGGTCAGGTAGATCAGCAGGATGAAGAACAGGGTCCAGAACACCGACACCCGGGTCTCGTTCACCGAGGGCGTGGTGTAGGCGCGCATCAGGATGTGGGGCAGGGCGGCGGTGCCGAACATCAGGCAGAACACCACGGCCAGGAAGTTGTTGCGGCGCTTGTCCGATTCTTCCTCGGTGGCGCCGGGGAAGGGCACCGTGTGCGGCACCGGCGGCCGGGCGCGCGCCAGGTTGGCGTCGCGCTGCTCGAGCCACACGGCGCGCGCCTCGTCGGCCGACCCCGGATAGGTACTCAGGGCGCGCTCGGCCTGGCGCACCTCGACCAGCGAGGCGTTGCTGGCGCGCACCGCGGCCAGCTTGCGCTGCGCTTCCAGCTTGCCGGTTTCCCAGGAGCCCGGGAGGGCCGCCAGGCGCGCCGCGTATTCGTCGGCGCGGCGCCGGAACTCGGCCCGCACCTGTTCCTCGCGCGGGTCCTTGTCGAGCTGCTGCTCGCGCGCTGCCAGCTTCGGCAGCAGCGAGCCGTAGGCGACCTGGGGCACCGGGTTGTCGGCATGCTTGGCCGCCAGCCAGATGCTGGGGATCAGGAAGGCCACCAGCAGGATGATGTACTGGGCCACCTGGGTCCAGGTGATGCCGCGCATCCCGCCCAGGAACGAGCACACCAGGATCGAGGCCAGGCCGAGGAAGATCCCGACCGAGAAATCGACGCCGGTGAAGCGCGAGGCGATCAGGCCGACCGCGTAGATCTGCGCCACCACGTAGGTGAAGGAAACCAGGATGGTGGCGGCCACCGCCAGCGCCCGTACCGGCCCGCCGCGCCCACCCGCGCCGCCGCCATAGCGCACCGCCAGGAAGTCGGGGATGGTGTATTGCCCGAACTTGCGCAGGTAGGGCGCGATGAGCAGGGCCACCAGCACGAAGCCGCCGGTCCAGCCCATGATGTAGGCCAGGCCGTCGAAGCCGTACAGGTACAGCCCCCCGGCCAGGCTGATGAAGCTGGCCGCCGAGATCCAGTCGGCGGCCGTGGCCATGCCGTTGAACAGGGCAGGCACCCGGCGCCCGGCCACGTAGTATTCGGTGACGTTCGAGGTGCGCGCCACCACGCCGATGGTGGCGTACAGGACGATGGTGGCGAACATGAAGATGTAGCCGATCCACAGGCGCGGCATGCCTTCCTGCTCGAGCAGGGCCAGCGCGACCAGGAACAGGGCGAAGCAGGCGGTGTACCAGAGGTAGTAGCGCGACAGCTTGCGGAAGTAGGGCGGCTTCACGGCGCTCATGCGCTCTCCCGCGCGGCCTCGGGATGCAGGCTGTCGAGGCGGCGCATGCGCCAGGCGTAGAACACGATCACGACGAGCGACACCAGCGAGGCGCCTTGCGCCGCCATGTAGAAGGACAGCGGCCAGCCGAACACGGTGAAGCGCGACAGCTCGCGCGCGAAGAACACGGTGCAAAAGCCGGTGCACAGCCACACCACCAGCAGCGCCGCGGTCAGCCGGCGCGTCGCCTGCCAGTGCGCGGCGCGGGCGGCGGCCAGGCGCGCATGCGGATCGCTGTAAGTAGACGAAGAATCAGTCGGCATCGATGGGTTCATGGACAGGAGGCGGGAAGGTCAGCCGGAACAGGCTGCCCGGGTACTTGGACGAATGGCTGCGCGGATTGTTGAAGATGTCGATCTCGGCGCCGTGCTGCTGCGCGATCTCGCGCACGATCGCCAGCCCCAGGCCGCTGCCCTGCACGTTGCTGCCGAGGATGCGGTAGAAACGCTCGAACACGTTGGCGCGCTCGCTCGGCGCGATGCCGGGCCCGGTGTCCTCGACCTCGAGCAAGGCATGCTCGCCGTCGCGCCGCACGCGCACCGTCACGCTGCCCCCCTGCGGGGTGTAGCGCAGCGCGTTGTCGATCAGGTTCGACAGCAGTTCGCGCAGCATCAGCGCGTTGCCGGCGATATGCAGGGTTTCCTGCGAAGGCGCATCGGGCGATTCGTAGCCGAGGTCGATGCCGTGCGCGAACGAGGCCTGCACCCAGTCCTGCACGGTGGCGCGGGCCAGCTGGGCCAGGTCGATGTCTTCAAAAGCGAGGCCGGCGTGCGGCTGGTTTTCGGCCCTGGCCAAAGCCAGCAGCTGGTTGACCAGGCGCGTGGCCGATTCCGAGCTCTTGGCCAGCTGCTCCAGCGAACGGTGGATCTCGTCCGGGTCGACCTGGCGCAGCGCCAGCTCGGACTGCATGCGCATGCCGGCCAGCGGCGTCTTCATCTGGTGCGCGGCGTCGGCGATGAAGCGCTTCTGCATCTCGACGGTCTGGGCCAGGCGCTCGAGCATGTCGTTGAAGGAGCCGACCAGCGGCGAGATCTCTTCCGGCACCTGGCGCGGGTCGATCGGCGACAGGTCGTCCTGCGGGCGCGCGCGGATGCGTTCCTGCAGCTCGGCCAGCGGCGACAGCCCGCGCGACAGGGCGAACCAGACCAGCGCCAGGATCACCGGCAGGATGATGAACTGGGGCAGGATCACGCCCTTGATGATCTCGTTGGCCAGGTGGGCGCGCTTGTCGAGGGTTTCGGCGACCTGCACCAGGGCCAGGCTGGGCGGCGTGCCCATTGGACGCGTGCGCAGCGGGTCGAGGTTGACCCAGGAGTAGGCGACGCGTACCGGCGTGCCGTGGATGTTGTCATTGCGGAAGAGCACGGCGCCGCCGTGGGCGCCTTCCTCGAACATGCCATTGCGCGGGCGCGGCAGGTCGCGGTCGCCGTCGAGGTGGGCGCCGTCCGGCCCGCTGATCTGGAAGTAGACGCTGTCGACGTCGTCGGCGCGCAGCACGTCGGTCGCGCTGCCGGGCAGCTGCACCACGGGCCGCCCGGCCACCGTGCGGATCTGCTGCGACAGCACGGTGACGCGGTCTTCCAGCGCGTCGTCGAAAGGCTGGTTGGCGATCGACTTGGCCACCAGGTAGGTGATCGCGATGCTCATCGGCCACAGCAGCAGCAGCGGGGCCAGCATCCAGTCGAGGATCTCGCCGAACAGCGAATGGCGGATGTTCTCGTCGGGTTCGGGATTGGGCGGGACCCAGGGCCGCTGCCCGGCCGCCGGGAAGGGCGCGAACGGGTCCTGCCCCGCGCCTGGCGGCGTGTCGGCAAGCCCGCGTTCGTGCTCGTTCACTTGTTTTCTGGGGCCGTGGCGCGCGGGGCGTCGGAGTATTTCTCGAGGCAGTAGCCGAGGCCGCGCACGGTGGCGATGCGCACGCCGCCGACCTCGATCTTCTTGCGCAGGCGGTGCACGTAGACCTCGATGGCGTTGTTCGAGACTTCCTCGCCCCATTCGCACAGGTGGTCGACCAGCTGCTCCTTGGAGACCAGGCGCCCGGTGCGCGCCAGCAGCACTTCCAGCAGGCCCAGCTCGCGCGCCGACAGGTCGAGCATCTGGTCGTTGATGTAGGCGCTGCGGCCGACCTGGTCGTACACCAGCGGACCGTGGCGCACCACGGTGGGGCCGCCGCCGGCGCCGCGCCGGGTGAGGGCGCGCACCCGCGCCTCCAGTTCGGACAGGGCGAAGGGCTTGGCCATGTAGTCGTCGGCGCCGAGGTCGAGGCCCTCGACGCGCTGCTCGACCGAGTCGGCGGCGGTGAGGATCAGCACCGGCAGCAGCGAGGAGCGCGCGCGCAGGCGGCGCAGCACTTCCAGGCCGGACAGCTTGGGCAGGCCGAGGTCGAGGATCAGGAGGTCGAACTCCTGGGTGGACAGGGCCGTATCGGCATCCTGGCCGTTCTTGACGCAATCGATGGCATAGCCGGACTGGCGCAGGGAACGCGTTAGCCCATCGGCAAGTACGCTATCATCTTCGGCGAGCAGAATTCGCATGGGGGCACCTGTAAAACGTTAGACCATCAACAGGCCTTATTGTGTTTGATTTATCGCAACAATGCGAGCCTCGCATATAACAACACCGCGATTTTTTTCGCTTGCCTAAACCACTGGATTTATATACAGTAGTGGCTTGATTTCGCGTGCGGGGACACTGGATTTTTATACAGCAGTTCTCTTGATTTAAGCGGTAGCGCCCCTACCTTGCCTACTCCACAGCTGAAAGTACATCATGGACGACAAAAAACTCGCATTAAACGTTGCCGAAAAAGGCAAAGCGCTGGCAGCTGCCCTGGCGCAGATTGAAAAGCAGTTCGGCAAGGGCTCGGTCATGCGCATGGACACCAACGCACCGGTCGAGGAAGTGCAGACTGTTTCCACCGGCTCGCTGGGCCTGGACATCGCGCTGGGCGTCGGCGGCCTGCCGCGCGGCCGTATCGTCGAGATCTACGGTCCGGAGTCGTCGGGTAAAACCACCCTGACGCTGCAGACCATCGCCCAGATGCAGAAGCTGGGCGGCACCTGCGCCTTCATCGACGCCGAGCACGCGCTCGACGTGACCTATGCGCAGAAGCTGGGCATCAACCTGGGCGACCTCCTGATCTCGCAGCCGGACACCGGCGAGCAAGCCCTCGAAATCACCGACGCGCTGGTGCGTTCGGGCTCGGTCGACCTCGTGGTCATCGACTCGGTGGCGGCACTGACCCCGCGCGCCGAGATCGAAGGCGACATGGGCGACTCGCTGCCGGGCCTGCAGGCGCGACTGATGTCGCAGGCGCTGCGCAAGCTGACCGGCTCGATCAACCGCACCAACACCCTGGTCATCTTCATCAACCAGATCCGCATGAAGATCGGCGTGATGTTCGGCAGCCCGGAAACCACCACCGGCGGTAACGCGCTGAAGTTCTACGCCTCCGTGCGCATGGACATCCGCCGTACCGGCTCGATCAAGTCGGGCGACGAAGTGATCGGTAATGAAACCAAGGTCAAGGTCGTCAAGAACAAGATCGCGCCGCCGTTCAAGGAAGCCCACTTCGACATCCTGTACGGAGAAGGCACCTCGCGCGAAGGCGAAATCCTGGACCTGGGCGCCGACAACAAGATCGTCGAGAAGTCGGGTTCGTGGTACAGCTATAACGGCGAACGCATCGGCCAGGGCAAGGACAACGCCCGTCAGTTCCTGAAAGAGCGTCCGGCACTGGCACGCGAAATCGAGAACAAGGTCCGTGCCGCGCTGGGCGTGCGCGAGCTGCCGCCGGTCCTGGCTGCTGTCGAAGACAGCGGCAAGGACAAGCTGAAGGCAGTCGGCGAGTAATCGCTGAGCTTGTAGAGTGCCTATGCCTGCACCCCAGCTGAGCCTGAAAGCGCGCGCGCTTCGCTACTTGTCGATGCGCGAGCACAGCCGGCTCGAGCTGGGGCGCAAGCTGGCCCGTTATGCCGAGGAGGGCGATGACGTGGAAGCCCTCCTGGATTTCCTTGAGAAGAACAACTGGCTGTCGCAGGAGCGTTTTGCCGAATCCCTGATTAACAGGAAGGCAAGTCGCTTCGGCAACAGCCGCGTGATGGCCGAGCTGCAAAGCCACGGCGTCAACGGTGAAGCGCTGGATGAGATCAAGGCCGCGCTCGCCGACAGCGAAACGGCGCGCGCCATCGAAGTCTGGCGGCGCAAGTTCGGCACCGTCGCCGTCGATGCGGCTGAGCGTGCCAAGCAGATGCGTTTCCTGCTGCAGCGTGGTTTCTCCCAACGCGCTGCGCGGACCGCGATGCAGGGCGCTCCCGACGACGACGAGCTGTAAACAGGCTCGGGTTCAAGCCTGTTGTCTTGATGAGCCGGCCTGGCCCCAGGCTTGCTCTGACGATATGCCAGGCGTGGCCGCAGGCCTGATGTATCACCCTTCGATCGTTCACGCTTCTCTATAATGAGAAGCCTTGCTCCGGCGCCAGCGTGGAGCGTCATCCCCGATATGCCCAGGCATATTCCTCAACGGACGATGGCGCTGCACGCTGGCGCTGTGCGTTTACCGGGACGGTCCAGGCGCCCCTACCATGATTGGTCTTGCCACCGGCCGAACCCGTCCAGCCAAAGCAATATTGACGGCTCAGCAAGAATCCGGGCCCATCTGACCCGCAACCCGGCAAAAAGGCTTCTGTTGCAGTGCAACGGCCAACACACCTGTGCTAAACTTTCACGGTTTAAGCAGCGCCGCATGAGCGGTTGTTGTCGTAGAAGCTACGGCAACGTGCATGAAGCACACTGGCTGCGCCACTAACCGCCGCGTAAGCGGCATTGGTTTTTATGCCCCTGTCTCCTCCCGTATCGCGCTCGCTCCGGCATACGCGCGCCATCACCGTCGATGCCTACGCGCGCGACGATGGCTTGTGGGATCTGGACGCCAGTATCCGCGACGTCAAAACCCGTGACATTCCGCTTCTCTCCGGCACCCGCCCGGGAGGGTGCCCTGTGCACGACCTCAAGTTGCGCGTCACCATCGACCGCAATCTGACCATCGTGGACGCTGAAGCCGCGTCCGATGCCGTTCCGTATCCCGGTTTTTGCGAGACCATCGGCCCTGCTTACAAGAAGCTGATTGGCCTGTCGCTCATGAACCACTTCCGGCTGCACCTGAAAGACCGCCTTTCCGGCGTGCTCGGCTGCACCCACCTGACCGAATTGGCCCAAGTGCTGCCTACCGCAGCGCTGCAGGCCTACGCCGACGATGAGTTCGACGATCGCGGCGGTGCCGACGCCGATCCTGGTAAAAGCGCGGCCGAACGGCCTTTCGAGCTCGACCGTTGCCATGCGCTGCGCAGCGACGGACCCGCCGTGGCCACCTACTATCCGCGCTGGTCGATCAAAGCCGTGTCGGGTTAGGATTCGCTGTTTTGTCGATAGTAGTTATTTATTAAATCAACCGTATTTCTAATTCAGTAATAGAAGAAGGGAAGCCAGCATGAAAATCCATGAGTATCAAGGCAAAGAAATTCTCCGAAAATTCGGAGTGACCGTTCCGCGCGGCATCCCGTGCATGAGCGTCGAAGAAGCGGTCAAGGCCGCTGAAGAGCTGGGCGGCCCGGTCTGGGTCGTCAAGGCACAGATTCACGCAGGCGGCCGCGGCAAGGGCGGCGGCGTGAAAGTTGCCAAGTCGATGGAACAGGTCAAGGAATATGCCGACCAGATCATGGGTATGCAGCTGGTGACCCACCAGACCAGCCCGGAAGGCCAGAAAGTGCGCCGTCTGCTGATCGAAGAAGGCGCGGACATCAAGAAGGAACTGTACGTTTCCCTGGTGACCGACCGCGTCACCCAGAAGGTCGTGCTGATGGCCTCGTCGGAAGGCGGGATGGACATCGAAGAAGTCGCGCACAGCAACCCGGAAAAGATCCACAATGTCGTGATCGAACCGTCGGTCGGCCTGACCGATGAGCAGGCAGACGACGTCGCCCGCAAGATCGGCGTGCCGGAAGAATCCATCGTCGACGCCCGCACCAACCTGCAGGGCCTGTACAAGGCGTACTGGGAAACCGACGCATCGCTGGCCGAAATCAACCCGCTGATCCTGACCGGTTCGGGCAAGGTCATCGCCCTGGACGCCAAGTTCAACTTCGACTCGAACGCCCTGTTCCGTCATCCGGAAATCGTCGCCTACCGCGACCTGGACGAAGAAGATCCGGCTGAAGTCGAAGCATCGAAGTTCGACCTGGCTTACATCTCGCTCGACGGCAACATCGGCTGCCTGGTGAACGGCGCCGGCCTGGCCATGGCCACCATGGACACCATCAAGCTGTTCGGCGGCGAGCCGGCCAACTTCCTGGACGTGGGTGGCGGTGCAACCGCAGAAAAGGTTACCGAAGCTTTCAAGATCATGCTGAAGAACCCGGGCCTGAAAGCCATCCTGGTCAACATCTTCGGCGGCATCATGCGCTGCGACGTGATCGCCGAAGGCGTCATCACCGCATCGAAAGCTGTCTCGCTGCAAGTGCCGCTGGTCGTCCGCATGAAGGGCACCAACGAAGACCTGGGCAAGAAGATGCTGGCTGATTCCGGCCTGCCGATCATCTCCGCAGACACCATGGAAGACGCAGCGAAGCAGGTCGTTGCCGCTGCCGCTGGCCAAGCCTAATTCGCGAAGGAAATAAAAATGTCGATTCTGATTAACAAAGACACCAAAGTCATCACCCAAGGTATTACCGGCAAGACCGGTCAATTCCACACCCGCATGTGCCGTGACTACGCGAACGGCCGTGAAGCCTTCGTGGCAGGCGTGAACCCGAAGAAAGCCGGCGAAGATTTCGAAGGCATCCCGATCTACGCATCGGTCAAGGAAGCCAAGTCGGAAACCGGCGCCACCGTGTCGGTGATCTACGTTCCGCCGGCAGGCGCAGCCGCCGCGATCTGGGAAGCTGTAGAAGCCGAACTGGACCTGGCAATCTGCATCACCGAAGGCATCCCTGTCCGTGACATGATGGAAGTCAAGGACCGCATGGCCAAGGCCGGTTCGAAGACCCTGCTGCTGGGCCCGAACTGCCCAGGCCTGATCACTCCGGACGAGATCAAGATCGGCATCATGCCGGGTCACATCCACAAGAAGGGCCGCATCGGCGTCGTGTCGCGCTCGGGCACCCTGACCTATGAAGCAGTCGGCCAGCTGACCGCACTGGGCCTGGGCCAGTCGTCGGCAGTCGGCATCGGCGGCGACCCGATCAACGGTCTGAAGCACATCGACGTGATGCGCATGTTCAACGACGATCCGGACACCGACGCCGTCATCATGATCGGCGAGATCGGCGGCCCGGACGAGGCGAACGCTGCTCAGTGGATCAAGGACAACATGAAGAAGCCGGTCGTCGGCTTCATCGCTGGCGTCACCGCGCCTCCGGGCAAGCGCATGGGCCACGCCGGCGCGCTGATCTCGGGCGGCGCCGACACCGCGCAAGCCAAGCTGGAAATCATGGAAGCCTGCGGTATCACCGTCACCAAGAACCCGTCGGAAATGGCACGCCTGCTGAAGGCCATGCTGTAATCTAGCGACCATCGGTCGACGAGGACGGGGAGCGCAAGCTCCCCGTTTTTTTTACCAGTTGGTAAAATTTTGGGCATGCCACGACGTGTAGCTGGTATGCATGACAAATTACGTTCCATAAACTGTCCAGCTGACAAAAATTGCTGAGCCCGAGTGACAAATTTTGTCACTGCTCAAGCCAAAACCTGTCCTGGCACGCCGTTTTCTTATCTCCGCACTAATAAAATCAGCATTTTTGGGCCTGGCACACCACTTGCATATAGGAAAGCGTGGCAACAAGCAGTATCCCAATTACCTGAAACACCACCCTGGAGAGATAGAAATGAACATCAAGCAAATGCAAACCAAAAAAGCTGAAGGCGGTTTCACCCTGATCGAACTGATGATCGTCGTCGCGATCATCGGTATCCTGGCTGCTGTCGCAATTCCGGCTTACCAGGACTACATAGCCAAGTCGAAGGCCGCAGCTGCCTACGCCGATATCGCCGCTGGCAAGACCGGCTTCGAGATGGCCGTCGTCGAAGGCATGCCTGCAAACGCCTCTGCCACTGACTACCGCGCGAAAGCTGGTCTGGCTGCCGACACCGGCAACTGCTCCGCGATCACCGCTGCCGCTCCGGGCAACGACACCGCCGTTCTGACCTGCACCATCCGTAACCCGGGCCGTATCGGCAGCGCCCCGACCATCGCACTGCACCGCAACAACGATGGCATCTACAGCTGCAAGACCACCGGCTTCCCAACGAACGACACCAAGTACACCCCGGCTGGTTGCACCGCTGCCGCAGCTAACTAATCAGCGACCTGACGCCTGGCCGAGCACACGGCCAGCACTAGAAGAGACCGCCCCCGGCGGTCTCTTTTCATTTCCGCCCGCGCTTTGCGTGCGGCAGGATCACCAGAGCGCGGGTCATTGGGCGTCGCATGGCTGGGCAGCGCCAACTGCAATGCCGGCATCTGCCGGGCGAAGATCGAGTGCAAGGCTGTCGAGAAAGGCTTCGCCCTCGGCCTGGTAGCGGGCGGCATCGTAACCCGGCACATGGCGGATCGAATAAACGATATCGACGGCGACCGCCGGATGCTGTGGAAGGGGGCAGTAACGTCCGACGACGTCCAGCAGCAGGAAAGGATGCGTTCCGAGATTGCGTGCGCCGTGATCCTTCACGCGCATGTGATAGCGCACGCATGCCGCCTGTGCAGGATCGGGAACGAAGCTCGAGAAGACCGGCGTGAAACGGCCGTCCGACCCCCACTGGTCCTTCCGCTCGCGCACGAAGGCAAGCCGGGCTTCCTCGCCGGGAATGGATGGCGTGCAGCTTGCAGCGAGCACCAGGGTATAAAACGTGAGCTGTCTCGGGTCGGTACGCTTGTGATAGGTGATCCGCGTGTCGGTGGCTTCCGCGGTCCAGTTCTGGCCAGGCGGCGGCAGGAAGGAAAACCCGAACACACTATGGAGGCGCGTCTTCCCATCCATGGAGGACTGTGCCTGCCGTGCACAGGCGGCCAAGGCTGCCGCCAGCAGTATCCCGATCACTGACATCCTGACGATCATCGTGTCCTCGCGCGTGGCCTGGCCGGACTTCATTGTGGAACCACGCGCAGGGCCCGGCGGCGATCTGCCGCAAGTGTGCCTGCCTAGACGATCTTGAGCCGATCCGCCAGCAGCGCCTCGTAGGTCATGTTCTGCAGCAGCGTGTAGTGCACGGGATCCAGGTCGACGAACTGGACGCCGTAGCTGTAGACGTCGGGCTTGTCCGGCGCCGGCCGGGCAACCGTCATGTTCCTGATCGCCGCCAGCGTCTCCACCCGCACTTCCTCGTTGGCAGGCGGCGTCGCCAGCGTGAATGCCAGCGTGAGCACTTCGCTGCCGGCCGGCAGCGGATAGCTCGCATCGATCCTGGCGCCCGTGACCGAGACGTTGGCCAGGGTGCAGGCGATCGGCGAAGCACTCCCCGCCTTGGACACGTGCGCCGGAATCTCGGCCTTGACCCGCATCGCGCCGCGCAGGCTGGTGCCCTGGATCGAGGTAGGGAAGGACAAGTGCACGTAGTTCAATGGCCGCGCGAACACCCGCTCGACCGAGCACGCGAACGAGCACACGTTCACTCCCGAGAACACCCGGATCGTCAGGCGGTCGCCTTCGGTCATCGCGATCGGCGCGCCGTTCTCCGCCGGAATCTTGATGATCAGGTACTCGTCCTTGACGTAGCCGATCAGGGTCGAGAAATACTGGGCGGGCTTGAGGTGCCGGTGGGTCATCACCTGCAGCCGGACGCCGACCTGCAGGTTCATGGTTTCGAACTCGAATTCCTGGGGCTTGAGTTCGCGTGCTGGTTCACTGTTCATGCGATGCGTGGCCTGTTTCGCCGTCGGGACGACTGGCGAGAGGCGGCATCATATCAGCTTATATGTATGCCGGCTGAACCGATCAGGGCGGTGAATATTGGTGAGATTCGACCTGGAGAATTCATTGCAAGCACCACCGCCGATGCTGCGACCGGCGGTGGAAGCGCCGCTCATTTCGGCATGATGACCGTATCGATGACGTGGATCACGCCATTGTCCGCTGCGATATCGGTTTTCGTGACGGTGGCCTTGTCGACCATGACCTTGCCGTCGCTGGTGCTGACCTTGAACGCGTTGCCTTCGACGGTCTTGACCATGCCTGGCTTGACGTCCGCCGCCATCACCTTGCCCGGGACCACGTGGTAAGTGAGCACCTTGGTCAATGCGGCCTTGTCCTTGAGCAGGGCATCCAGCTTCGCCTTGGGGATCTTGGCGAATGCCGCATCGGTCGGCGCGAACACCGTGAACGGACCCGGACCTTTCAGGGTGTCGACCAAGCCTGCCGCCTGCACGGCGGTGACCAGCGTATTGAAGCTGCCGGCCGACTTGGCGGTGTCGACGATATCGGCAGCCTGGACCGAGCCGAGGGCCAGGGCAAACGGGACTGCGAGGAAGAATCGTTTCATGATGCGCTCCTGGTGGTGGGGGGAATGAAATGAACTTGTCCCGATAATATAGAAAATTTTGGCGAAATGTCTAAGTGATGAACCTATAATTTCTTAACTAAATGGTTCAAAAACGGTGCATTGCCATGAACTCACCTCGCAAAGCGGTTCATCACGCTGTCGTTTATCGTGCCGGCGCCGCCCGCATGGCTGGCTTGCCAGTCGAGACCTTGCGCGTATGGGAGCGCCGCTACCAGATATCCGACACCAGGCGCTCCTCGCATGGGCAACGTCTCTACTCGGCCGAGCAGGTCGAGCGTCTTGCCTTGCTCAAGCAACTGGTCGACCAGGGCCACGGTATCGGCCTGCTGGCCGGGCTGTCACGTCAACAATTGCAGTTGATGCTGGAGCAGCACAATCCAGTGCAGTCCTCGTCTTCGGCTGCCCCGATACGTGTCGTGGTCGTGGGAACAAGCCTGCCGCGCAGGGTGGTGGCGCTCGGCGCCGAGGCGATCGGCCTCGACCTGCGCGTTCGCTGCGCCACGCTTGCCGAGCTGAACGAGCAGGAACCCGACGGCGACGCCGAGGTCCTCATCCTTGAAAAAGCGGAGCTGGACGATAGCGTACTGCCCCGCATCGATGCCCTGCGGGAGCGCATTCCAGCGGCCAGGCTGGTGCTGTATCGGTTCTCGTCGAGTGCGACGATCCGGGCCTTGCGTAGCGCCGGATGCGTGGTGGCTCGCCTGCCGGCCGACCTGAACGAGCTGGCACTCCTGTGCCGGCTTGCCATGCGGGGGCAGCGGCTACCCCTGTCGCACACGCCAGCCGCCGTGCCTGCGCCGCGCTATGCGGAAGACAGCCTGGCGATGCTGGCGCAAGCCAGCGGGCGCGTGAGCTGCGAGTGCCCGCGCCATCTGGCCGAGGTCTTGCTGACCGTGGGGAGTTTCGAGCGCTACAGCGCCCAGTGCGCGGTGCGCAGCCCGGAAGATGCCGAGCTCCACGCGACCCTGGAACGCAGCGCGGGGCAAGCCCGCGCCTTGCTGGAAGATGCCCTGGAACGGCTCGCGCTGGCCGAAGGCATTAGCGTGGTGACGAAGGGGGGATGACTGACGGAGCTGGCTGGCTCAGGGCAGCTGCGCCGTCCAGTCCCCGCTCTTGCCCCCATGCTTTTCCAGCACGCGCACGTTGGTCATGACCATGCCGCGGTCGACCGCCTTGCACATGTCGTAGATCGTCAGGAGTCCCACCTGCACCGCGGTCAGCGCTTCCATCTCGACCCCGGTCTTGCCGATGGTTTCGACCTGCGCCCGGCAATGCACGCTGCTGGCTGCCGCGTCCACCTCGAAATCCACCGCCACCCGCGTGATCGGCAGCGGGTGGCACAGCGGCACCAGGTCGCCCGTGCGCTTCGAAGCCATGATCGCGGCGATCCGCGCAATCCCGATCACGTCCCCCTTTTTCGCATTGCCCGACTCGATCAGCGCCAGGGTGTCGGGCTTCATGCGGATGGTGCCGGCGGCCACGGCGATGCGGTGGGTGTCCTGCTTGGCGCCGACGTCGACCATGTGGGCCTGGCCGCTGGCGTCGAAGTGGGTCAGGTGCTCTGCGGGCGGGTTGGGCGTACTCATTGCCGGCTCATTTTCATTTATATAAGGGCGTGGAACAAAGTGTTTCGGGTGCAGCAACGCGGCTGCGGATAGGGTTATCATAGCATTGTGAACACCGCTCCCCGCCCAGCATCGGCGCGCCGCTGGCGCCCTGCGTTGACCGCCATTGCCCTGTGCACGGTGGCCGCCCTCGCGATTGCCGCACCCGCCGAGCCGCTCCACAAGCCGAACAACCTGCGCCTGCCGACGCTCGGCGACACCGCGCGCCAGGACCTGTCGCCCGTGATCGAGCGCAAGCTCGGCGAAGAGATCATGCGCGACGTCCGGCGCGACCCCGCCTATCTCGACGACGACCAGATCACCGAGTATTTGAACAACCTCGGCAACGCCTTGCTGTCCGCAGTGCCCGGGGCGCGCGGCGAGACTAATGCCGATTTCACGTTCTTCGCCATGCGCGACGCCAACCTGAACGCCTTCGCCCTGCCGGGCGGCTTCATCGGCGCCCACACGGGACTGATCGTGGCGGCGCAGAAGGAGTCGGAACTGGCCGGCGTGATGGCGCACGAGATCGGCCACGTATCGCAGCGCCACATCGCCCGCATGATCGGGCAGCAGAAGCAGGACGTGCTGCTGCCGCTGGCCTCGATGATCCTGGCCGCCCTTGCCGCCAAGGCGAGTTCGGATGCCGCGATGGGCGTCCTGATGGGCGGGCAGGGCCTGGCGGTGCAGCGCCAGCTCAATTTCAGCCGCGAGGCCGAGCGCGAGGCCGACCGCGTGGGTTTCCAGATCATGGCCGCCGGCGGCTATGACGTCACCGGCATCGTCGGGTTCTTCAGGCGCCTGCAGAGCGCCACCAAGCTGTCGGGCGACATTCCCGCGAACCTGGCCCACCTGAGCAGCCACCCCTTGACGGCCGAGCGCATCACCGACATGCAGGCGCGCATCCGCGAGATCCCGAAAAAGCCGCGGGTGGACAACCTCGACTTCCAGCTGGTGCGGGCGCGCGCCCGCGTGCTGCAGGACGAGAGCGTCAGCGGCCGCCGCGAAACCCGGAACGTGTTCGAGACCCAGCTCAAGGAATCGCACCGCCACCTGCAGGCCGGCGCGCAATACGGGCTGTCGCTGCTGGCGCTGCGCCAGGGGAATCTCAGCGAGGCGCAGGACTGGCTCGACAAGGCGCGCGCCACCGTCACGCCGAAGGAGGGCGTGCTCTCCAGCGAATCGAACGCGGGCGATGGGGCGGCGATGTTCGCCGGCCTGTCCATCGAGATCAAGCTGGCGCCGGGACAGTCGCCGGCCATGGCGGAGCAGGCGGTGCAGGAAGCGGATGCCGCGCGCCAGCGCTATCCGCTGTCGCGTGCCATCGCGCGCCAGTACGGCGAGGCCCTGATCGCGGCCGCCAAGTTTGAAGAGGCCACCCGCTTCCTGCGCGACCAGACCCAGCTCTACCGCCAGGAACCGAAGCTGCACGACATGCTGGCGCGCACCTATGCCAAGCAGGGCAAGATCGCCCTGCAGCACATGTCGCTGGCGGAATCGTATGCGCTGGCCGGCGCCTTGCCGGCGGCGGTCGCGCAGCTCGAGCTGGCGCGCAAGGCGGGCGACGTGTCCTTCTACGACCAGGCCGTCATCGATGCGCGCGAGCGCGAGCTGAAGGCGCGCCAGAAGGCCGAGAAAGAAGGCGAGAAAGACTTCCCCTAGCCGTAGGGGGCGGCGTGAACGATGCGGGCTGCGGTCGATGTCGGGTATAGCCGCCCACCCTACATTCCCGGCGCCTGCACGTAGCCGAAGCGGCGCTGCAGCGCGTCGGCCGACAGCCGTTCGACGCGCACGCGCCCGCTCGGCAAGGCCAGCGCCAGCGCGGCCGAGTCGTCTTCCAGCCAGGCCATGATCGCTTCCACCGAGGCCGGCTGGCCATCGAGTTCCATGCGTCCCAGGACCTGGGCCACGTCGCGGTCGTCGAGCTGGGCGACGACTTCGCCGGCCTGCAGGATCACGGCGCCGGCGTCGGTCATGTAGGCCGCTTCCAATGACGCCAGCGTCTGCCCGGTCTGCAGCACGAAGCCCTGGCTCGGGTCGGTGCGTGCGATGAAGGGCGTCGCTTCCAGGTTCACGTACACGCGCTGCGGGCCGTTCTGGAAATACCAGCGGCCCTTGTCGTCGTGCGCGTAGTTGCGGTTGATGAAGCCCACCAGCGCCGCATTCGCCAGCTTGTCGCCCGGGGCGCCCGCGCGCTGCGCGGCTTCGTCGCGCATGCGCCAGTTGCCGCGCGCATCCAAGGCCAGCCAGCCGTAGCAGTGCGGCACGTTCGGCCACTTGGCCATTGCCTGTTTTACGATGTCGTCCATAGTCTCAAGCTTCGCATGGTTCGTGCGCGCCGGGCGCGCGGCAGGTACGGCACGTCACGGCAGGGGCGGCGGCGTCGAAGAAGGCCAGGATGCGCCGCGGCAGCCAGTCGATGCGTCCGGGGAGGGGCCCGACGGCGAAACCGACGTGCCCACCTTCGTCAGGATACTCCAGCGTCACCGCTGTCGATGCGGACTCGGGCAAGTACCGGCCGGGCAGGAAGGGGTCGTTGCGGGCATTGAGCACCAGCGTCGGCACGGTGATCGCGTGCAGCACGTGGCGGGCGCTGGCGCGGTGCCAGTAGTCGTCGGTGTCCTTGTAGCCGTGCAGCGGCGCCGTCACCACGTTGTCGAAGGCGTACAGGTCGCGCGCCGCCATCAGGGCGGCGCGGTCGAACAGGCCGGGATAGCGTTCCAGCTTGGCCAGGCACTTGGGCTTGAGCGTCTGCAGGAACATGCGCGTGTACAGCATGTTGAGGCCGGACGACAGCGCTTCGCCGCCGCGCGCCAGGTCGAGCGGGGCCGACACCGCGCAGGCGGCCTCGACGATTTCCGCCCCATGGCCCGACTCGCCCAGCCAGCGCAGCAGCGCATTGCCGCCCAGGGACACGCCGGCCGCGAACAGTGGGCCGGGGGCGCGTGCATGGAGCTTTCTCAGCACCCAGTCCACTTCCGCGGCGTCGCCGGAATGGTAGAAGCGCGGCATCAGGTTGGCTTCGCCCGAGCAGCCGCGGAAGTGCGGCACCGCGCCGGACCAGCCGCGCTCGCGCAGCGCCGCCATCAGCGAGCGCGCGTAATGGCTGTTGGACGAGCCTTCCAGACCGTGGAACAGCACGACCAGCGGCTTGCCCGGCTGGCCGTCGACGAAGTCGACATCGATGAAATCGCCGTCGCTACTGCTCCAGCGTTCGCGCCGGTAGGCCACGGGCGGTTTGGCGACGCAGGTCGCCGGATAGATGGTCTGGAGGTGGCCGCCGGGCAGCCACGCGGGGGCGCGGTAGTGCATGGGAAGGGTGCGGCTGGGGCCGCACCGGGGACAATCAGTGGTGCTTGAGCTCGACGCCCGGAGCCAGGCGGTACTGGGTGCCGCAGTACGGGCACTTGGCGTCGCCATGGTGGTCGAAATCGAGGAAGACGCGCGGGTGCGAGGACCACAGCGGCATTGCCGGATTCGGGCAGTGTGCCGGCAGGTCTTTGGCCTCGAGTTCCACCACTGGCATCGTCTTTTGGTTCATCTGGTTTGCTCCGTCAAGGATAATTGGCAAAAACACGATTCTACCGGATTCGCCATGCATATCGAAATGCTCGGTAGAATAGCCAACTGATCATCATAAAGCCCGGCGCATCGCATGTTCCATGCCTTGCCGGCCCGGCGCCGCACCTTTAGATACGTTTCATGCCCGACCGTTTCAAGCCCGTCGCCGCATCCGCCGCTGTCGGCCGTTGCAGGAAAACAACATGAGCCCGGCCTCGCCGCCGGGCCAGCAAGCCGTTTCCACCATGGATCCCGCCGAAGCCCACGACCCCGCCGCCTGGCGCGAGGGCTTCAAGACCGGCCTGCCCACGCTGTTCGGCATCGGGGCCTGGGGCCTGGTCGTCGGCATCGCGATGGTCAAGAGCGGCCTCACCGCCGCGCAGGCGGTCGGCATGACCCTGCTGGTCTTTGCCGGGTCCGCCCAGCTCGCTTCGCTTCCCCTGATTGCCGCCGCCGCGCCGATCTGGGTCATCTTCGCCACCGCCCTGGTGGTCAACCTGCGCTTCGTGATCTTCTCCGCACTGCTGGGGCCGCACTTCGCGCACCTGCATTGGCGGCAGCGCTTCCTGCTCGGCTACGTCTCCGGCGACCTGACCGTGGCGATGTTCCTGCAGCGTTATCCGAGCGCCGAACGCGTGGCCGGCAAGCTGTCCTACCTGAAGGGACTGATGTACCCGAACTGGTTTGCCTGGCAGATCGGCTCGCTGACCGGGATTTTCCTGGGCAGCGCCATCCCGGCGGAATGGGGACTGGGCTTTGCCGGTACGCTGGCGATCCTGTGCATCATGGTGCCGCTCATCATCAACAATGCGGCGCTGTGCGGCGTCGTGGTCGCCATCGCGGTCTCGGTGCTGGCCTACGGCCTGCCGTACAAGCTCGGACTGCTGCTGGCGGTCGTGCTGGGCATGGTGACGGCCATGGCGGTCGAGGAAAGCTTCGCCAAACGGAAGGCCAAGCATGGCTGATTGGGAAATCTGGGTCACCATCGGCGTGCTGTGCGTCGCCACCGCCGCCACCCGCAGCTCGTTCTGGCTGATCGGCCACCGCGTCACCATCCCGCCGCGGGTGCAGGAGATGCTGCGCTATGCGCCGGCCTGCGCGCTGGCGGCGATCATCGGTCCCGACCTGCTGGTCGACACCCAGGGCCAGGCCCAGTTCACGCTGGCCAATCCGAAACTGATCGCCGGCCTCGCCGCGCTCGCCTTCTATTTGTGGCGCCGCAGCATGCTGATGACGATCATCTTCGGCATGGCGGTCTTCACACTGTTGCGCGTCTTGCACGTTTTTGGCCCCCCTGCCTAATGTACAATGACGGTTTTTCACCATCTCACTGCTGACTAGCCAATGGACGACGTTCTCAGTTTCACCCGCTTGCAAGACCTGATCGACCGCGACGCGCTGAAAAACAAGCGCGTATTCATCCGCGCCGACCTGAACGTACCGCAGGATGACGCTGGCAATATCACCGAAGACACCCGCATCCGCGCCTCCGTGCCGGCGATCCAGGCTGCCCTGAAGGCCGGCGCCGCCGTGATGGTCACCTCGCACCTGGGCCGTCCCACCGAGGGCGAATTCAAGCCGGAAGACAGCCTGGCGCCGGTCGCCGCGCGCCTGTCCGAGCTGCTCGGCCAACAGGTGGAACTGAAGCAGAACTGGGTCGACGGCGTGGACGTCGCGCCGGGCCAGGTCGTGCTGCTGGAAAACTGCCGCGTCAACAAGGGCGAGAAGAAGAACGCCGACGAGCTGGCCCAGAAGATGGCCAAGCTGTGCGACGTCTACGTCAACGACGCCTTCGGCACCGCGCACCGCGCCGAAGCCACCACCCACGGCATCGCCAAGTTCGCGCCCGTCGCCGTCGCCGGCCCGCTGCTGGCCGCCGAACTGGATGCCCTGGGCAAGGCTCTGGGCCAGCCGACCCGTCCGCTGCTGGCCATCGTGGCCGGCTCGAAGGTGTCGAGCAAGCTGACCATCCTGCAGAGCCTGGCCGGCAAGGTGGACAACCTGATCGTCGGCGGCGGCATCGCCAACACCTTCATGAAGGCCGTCGGCCTGAACATCGGCAAGTCGCTGGTCGAGAACGACCTGGTCGGCGAGGCCAGGCAGATCATCGACATGATGGCCGCGCGCGGCGCCCAGGTGCCGATCCCGGTGGACGTGGTCTGCGCCAAGGAATTCAGCCCGACCGCCGCCGCGACCGTCAAGGACGTGGCCGATGTGGCCGATGACGACATGATCCTGGACATCGGCCCGAAGACCGCCGCCATGCTGGCCGAGCAGGTGGCCAAGGCCGGCACCATCGTCTGGAACGGTCCGGTGGGCGTGTTCGAGTTCGACCAGTTCGCCGAAGGCACCAAGACCCTGGCAATGGCCATCGCCAAGTCGAACGGCTTCTCGATCGCCGGCGGCGGCGATACCCTGGCGGCGATCGCCAAATACGACATCGGCGAGCAGATCGGCTACATCTCGACCGGCGGCGGCGCCTTCCTCGAGTTCCTGGAAGGGAAGACCCTGCCGGCAGTCGAGATCCTGCTCCAGCGTAAAGCCAACTAAAAAACGTCAGTACCAGCGCAGCCCCGGGGCTGCGCTTCTCTTTTCAGAACCAAGGATTCCAGACACATGCAAGCTGCGCGCCCCCTGTACAACGCCACCAAGATCGTTGCCACCATCGGCCCGGCATCGACCGACTTCGACATTCTCGTCCGCATGATCCGTGCCGGCGTCGACGTCGTGCGCCTGAACTTCTCGCACGGCAAGGCGCAGGACCACATCGATCGCGCCGCCCTGGTGCGCCGAGCGGCCGCCGAATGCGGTGTCGAGGTGGCGATCATGGCGGACATGCAGGGGCCCAAGATCCGCGTTGGTAAATTTGAAGAGGGCAAGATCTTCCTGAACAACGGCGACAAGTTCATCCTCGACGCCCGCTGGGGCGAGAACGGCGAGCTGGGCAACCAGGACCGCGTCGGCCTCGACTACAAGGCCCTGCCGCGCGACGTCAAGCCGGGCGACAAGCTGCTGCTCAACGACGGCCTGATCGTGCTGGTCGTCGACAAGGTCGTCAACCATGAGATCTTCACCACCGTGAAAGTGGGCGGCGAGCTGTCGAACAACAAGGGCATCAACCGCCAGGGCGGCGGCCTGACCGCGCCGGCCCTGACCTCGAAGGACATGGAAGACATCAAGACCGCGATGAGCTTCCAGGCCGACTACCTGGCAATCTCCTTCCCGAAGAACGCCACCGACATGGAAATGGCGCGCCAGCTGGCCAACATCGCCGGCGAGCCCTACGGCCACAAGCCGATGATGATCGCCAAGATCGAGCGCGCCGAAGCCATCCCCGTGCTGCAGGAAATCCTGGACGCCTCGGACGGCATCATGGTCGCGCGCGGCGACCTGGCGGTGGAAGTGGGCAACGCGGCCGTGCCGGCGCTGCAGAAGCGCATGATCAAGATGGCGCGCGCCTCCAACAAGCTGGCCATTACTGCGACCCAGATGATGGAGTCGATGATCGTCAACGCCGTGCCGACCCGCGCCGAAGTGTCGGACGTGGCGAACGCCGTGCTCGACGGCACCGACGCCGTCATGACCTCGGCCGAGACCGCATCGGGCAAGTACCCGGTCGAGACCGTCGAGATGATGGCCGCCATCTGCCTCGAGGCAGAACAATCCGAATACAACAAGCAGGACGCAGATTTCCTGAATGTCCAGTTCACCCGCATCGACCAGTCGATCGCCTACGGCACCCTGTTCACGGCCCACCACCTGAAGGTGAAGGCGATCGTGGCGCTGACCGAATCGGGCTCGACCGCGCTGTGGATGAGCCGCCACTCGATCGACACCCCGATCTTCGCCCTGACCCCGCTGCAGACGACGCAGCGCAAGGCGTCGCTGTACCGGAACGTGCGAGCATTCCACCTCCTGCAGGAAGGTGGCAGCCACGCGGTGCTGCGCAAGGCCGAAGAAGTCCTGATTCGCGAAGGCATGGTGCGCAAGGGCGACCTGATCGTCGTGACCTGGGGCTCGCCGATGGGGCAGGCCGGCGGCACCAATGCGCTCAAGATCGTGCGCGTGGGCGAGCTGGACGAAATAGTTTCTTAATTGTTTGGAGTAATCAACCATGGCACTCGTATCGATGCGTCAACTGCTGGACCATGCCGCCGAACACGGTTATGGCCTGCCGGCTTTTAACGTCAACAACCTGGAACAGGTGCAGGCCATCATGGCCGCCGCCGACGCCACCTGCAGCCCGGTCATCATGCAAGCCTCGGCCGGCGCCCGCAAATACGCAGGCGAAGCTTTTCTCCGCCACCTGATCGACGCCGCCGTCGAAGCCTACCCGCACATCCCGGTCGTCATGCACCAGGACCACGGCCAGTCGCCGGCGGTCTGCATGGCCGCGATCCGTTCGGGCTTCACCTCGGTGATGATGGACGGTTCGCTCGAAGCCGACGGCAAGAGCGTGGCCAGCTATGAGTACAACGTGGAAGTCTCGCGTGAAGTCGTCAAGTTCGCGCACTCGATCGGCGTGACCGTCGAAGCCGAACTGGGCGTGCTCGGTTCGCTCGAGACCATGAAGGGCGACAAGGAAGACGGCCACGGCGCCGAGGGCACCATGACCCGCGAGCAGCTGCTGACCGACGTGGCGCAAGCCGCCGACTTCGTCGCCAAGACCCAGTGCGACGCCCTGGCGATCGCCATCGGGACCTCGCACGGCGCCTACAAATTCACCCGCAAGCCGACCGGCGACATCCTGGCGATCGACCGCATCAAGGAAATCCACGCCCGCATCCCGAACACCCACCTGGTGATGCACGGTTCCTCGTCGGTGCCGCAGGACCTGCTGGCGATCATCCGCGAATTCGGCGGCGACATGAAAGAGACCTACGGCGTGCCGGTCGAAGAGATCCAGGAAGGCATCAAGCACGGCGTGCGCAAGATCAACATCGACACCGACATCCGCCTGGCCATGACCGCTGCGATCCGCAAGTACATGTTCCAGAACCCGTCGAAGTTCGACCCGCGCGACTACCTCAAGCCGGCCCGCGAGGCCGCCACCGAGATCTGCAAGGCGCGCTACCTGTCCTTCGGCTGCGAAGGCATGGCCGCCAAGATCAAGCCGGTGCCGCTGGAGAAGATGGCCGAGCGCTACAAGGCTGGTGAGCTGGCGCAGATCGTGCAGTAATCGTTGGAAATGTAATCAGGCTGCGCTGCAGGAGCCCTTGCAGCCAGCTTCACCACCGCACTCAAGCAACGTCATCCCGGCGTAGGCCGGGATTCAATTTCTTCCGCATACCACTACGGTTGAACTCGCCGCATCGCGAAGAAACTTGGGCCCCGGCCTCCACCGGGGCGACGGTGCCGGCTTCGGCGGTGCATCGTGAATTGACGTAAAATTACGCACTGGCCCAGGCCACCCCCAGACCTGACCCACTCGACCGGCACTATCCCGGTCCCGTTTCCCTGATATCCCATCTATGAACAGCCTCTACGAATCCACCATCCAGTCCCTGCCACTGCTGGGCCGCGGCAAGGTACGCGACAACTACGCTGTCGGCGACGACAAGATCCTGATCGTCACCACCGACCGCCTGTCGGCCTTCGACGTGGTCATGAACGAGCCGATCCCGGGCAAGGGCATGGTGCTGAACCAGATGAGCGACTTCTGGTTCGAGAAGCTCGGCCACATCGTGCCGAACCACCTGACCGGCGTCGCACCCGAATCGGTCGTCGCCCCGGAAGAAGTGGAGCAGGTGCGCGGCCGCGCCGTCGTGGCCAAGCGCCTCAAGCCGATCCTGGTCGAAGCCGTCGTGCGCGGCTACATCATCGGCTCGGGCTGGAAGGATTACCAGGAAAGCGGCGCCGTCTGCGGCATCCAGCTGCCGGAAGGCCTGCGCCAGGCCGACAAGCTGCCGCAGCCGCTGTTCACCCCGGCCGCCAAGGCCGACATCGGCGAACACGACGAGAACATCTCGTTCGAAGAAATGGAGCAGCGCATCGGCAAGGAGCTGGCGGCCAAGATGCGCGACATCAGCATCCAGCTCTACACCACTGCCGCCGAATACGCGGCGACCCGCGGCATCATCATCGCCGACACCAAGTTCGAATTCGGCCTGGACGACAGTGGCGTGCTGCACCTGATGGACGAAGTCCTGACCGCCGACTCCTCGCGCTTCTGGCCGGCCGACTCGTACGCACCGGGCATGTCGCCGCCGTCCTTCGACAAGCAGTTCGTGCGCGACTACCTGGAAACCCTGACCGACTGGGGCAAGACCGCGCCGGCGCCAAGCCTGCCGCAAGACGTCATCGAGAAGACCCAGGCCAAGTATTTCGAAGCCATCGAACGCCTCACCGGCGAGAAGCTGAAGGCGTAAGCAGATGACCGAGCAAGCAAAACCCTTAGTTGGCGTCATCATGGGCTCGTCCTCTGACTGGGACGTGATGAAGAATGCCGTGGATGTCCTGAAGCAGTTCGGCGTGCCTTTCGAGGCGCAGGTGATCTCGGCGCACCGCATGCCGGACGAGATGTTCACCTATGCCGAGAGCGCACGCGAGCGCGGCCTGCGCGCCATCATCGCCGGAGCAGGGGGCGCCGCCCACCTGCCGGGCATGGTGGCCGCCAAGACCATCGTGCCGGTGCTGGGCGTGCCGGTGCCCTCGAAGTACCTGCGCGGCGAGGATTCGCTGCTCTCCATCGTGCAGATGCCCAAGGGCGTGCCGGTGTCGACCTTCGCCATCGGCGAAGCCGGCGCCGCCAACGCGGCCCTGACCGCGGTGGCGATCCTGGCGGCCACCGACGACGCGCTGGCGCAGAAGCTGCTGGCCTTCCGCGCCGAGCAGACCGCGGCGGCCCAGGCCATGACCCTTCCCGTGTTGACGCATGAGTGATTCAAAACCTTCATCGCCGCTGCTATCTATTTTGCCACTTGCTGAATCGCCAACTTGGTTGGGAGTGATGGGCGGCGGTCAGCTTGGCCGCATGTTTGCTCACGCCGCGCAATCGATGGGTTATCGTGTGGCAGTTCTTGAGCCGACGGTTAAATGTCCTGCTGGCCAAGTTGCTGAGCATGTGGTCGAAGCTTCGTATGACGACGCCACGGGTTTGCACGACTTGGCTGTTCAATGCGAGGCCGTGACTACTGAATTTGAAAACGTTCCCGCTTCTAGCTTGGAGTATTTGGAGAAGCGCGTATTCGTAGCTCCTAACGCGTCCTGCGTCTCGATCGCCCAGGACCGCATCGCGGAAAAACGCTTCTTCGTCGAATGCGCCCCCCACTCCGGCGTGATGCCGGCGCCGCACGCGACGATCGCCTCGCATGCCGACATCGACGCCATCGAGGACGATCTGCTGCCGGGCATCCTGAAGACCGTGCGCATGGGCTACGACGGCAAGGGCCAGGTGCGCGTGCGCACCCGCGAGGACGTGCGCGCCGCTTTCGATGCGATGAACGGCGTCACCTGCCTGCTGGAGAAGATGCTGCCGCTGGCCTACGAGGTGTCGGTGTTGACTGCGCGCGGCCATGACGGCGTATCGGTGGTCTACCCGATCGCCGAGAACGTGCACCGCGACGGCATCCTGTTCACCACCACCGTGCCGGGGCCGAACGTGTCCGCGGCCTGCGCGAAACAGGCGCAGGATGCAGCCACCGCCATCGTTGCCCAGCTGGGCTACGTGGGTGTGCTGTGCATCGAGTTCTTCGTGCTTGCCGACGGCAGCCTGGTGGTCAACGAGATGGCGCCGCGCCCGCACAACAGCGGCCACTACACCATCGACGCCTGCGTCACCAGCCAGTTCGCGCAGCAGGTGCGCGCGATGGCGCGCCTGCCGCTGGGCGAGGTGCGCCAGCATTCGCCTGCCGTCATGCTCAACATCCTGGGCGACGTGTGGTTCGAAGGCGGCAGCGAAGGTGATGCGACTGCGGCGCGCGAACCGGCATGGGACCGCATCCTGGCGCTGCCGGGCGCCAACCTGCACCTGTACGGCAAGGACGACCCGCGCCGCGCGCGCAAGATGGGCCACGTCACCTTCGTGGCGCCGACGCTCGAGCAGGCGCAGGACAGCCTGCGCCAGGCCTGCGCCATCCTCGGCATTACGGAGTAAGGATGGAAGACCAGCACATCGACCAGGCCGCCATCATCGCCGCCGCACGCGCGCTGGAGCAGGGCGCGCTGGTCGGCTTCCCGACCGAGACCGTGTACGGCCTCGGCGCCGATGCCGAGAATCCGGCCGCGGTCGCGGCCATCTATGCGGCCAAGGGCCGCCCGCAGGACCACCCGGTGATCGTGCACCTCGCGCCTGGCGCACCGCTCGACTACTGGGCTACCGATATCCCGCGCGAGGCCCAAGCGCTGGCCGAGGCCTTCTGGCCGGGCCCGCTAACCATGATCCTCAAGCGCGCGCCGAACATCCCGGATGCCGTCAGCGGCGGCCAGGACACGGTCGGCCTGCGCTGTCCTTCGCACCCGGTGGCGATCGCGCTGCTGCGCGCCTTCAAGGGTGGCAAGGGCGGCGTGGCGGCGCCATCCGCCAACAAGTTCGGCGCGGTGAGCCCAACCCTGGCCCAGCACGTGCGCGACGAATTCGGCCAGGACGGCAGCGTGGCCATGGTGCTGGACGGCGGCGCCTCACAGGTCGGCATCGAATCGACCATCGTCGACCTGTCGCGCCTGGCCACGCACGGCCCGGTGCTGCTGCGCCCGGGCCACATCAGCGCCGAAGCCATTGCCGCGGTGATCGACCAGGTCCCGGCTGCGGCGGACGCCGCCGCGCCGCGCGCCTCGGGCACGCTCGAATCGCACTATGCGCCGCATACGCCGGTGGCGATGCAGGACAGCGCCACGCTGCGCCGGACCCTGCTCGAACTGGCGGCGGCGGGACGCAAGGTCGCGCTGATCCATTATTCCGATATGCCAAGCACGCATGCCGCGCTGCGCCTGCCGGCCACCCCGGACGGTTTCGCCCACGCCCTGTACGCCGCGCTGCGCGCGATGGACGGCCATGGCGCCGACGTGATCCTGGTCGAAGCACCCCCGCAAGACGGGGCCTGGCTGGGCGTCAACGACCGCCTGCGCCGCGCTGCCCACGGCTCGACCGGCATCGTCCACGGCCTGCTGAATCAATCCACTCCGCATAGCCCTGCAGCTTAGGGTCTCGCCAGCCAGAACGCCCGTACTTGCGGGCGTTCTTCAATACAACAGCGTTCAACAAATCGCATCATGCGGGCTCAGTCGCAGGACTATAATCGGTCCCCCGCTGCTTGGTCAGTTGTCACCAAAAACTGACGTACGGGTTAGCATTTCCTATACAAGAAAATTGAACACTGGCATATTATTATGGAGCGAATAGCACGCCCGTTCGTTTCAAATAAAACCAATCTAGGAGACACAATGCGTCAAACCAAACTCGCGCTCGCCCTGCTGACGGCAGCGGTGCTGGCAGCATGCGGTGGAACCAGCCCAAGCGGCGGCGACCAAACGCAAAAACTCAGCTTCACCCAGCAGGTCTCCTTCGGCGACAGCCTGTCGGACGTCGGCACCTACGCCGTGGGCACGATCAAGCAGGCCGGCGGCGGCAAGTTCACCATCAACGGCGACGGCACCGCCAAGAATCCTGAGCTGAACGGCAAGATCTGGGTCGAATTCCTGGCAGCCGAGCTGAAACTGCCGGCGCCCTGCGCCGCCCAAACCGGCCTCGAAGGCGACGCCTCGCGCGGCTTCTCGGTACCAATCAGCAACAACCTGAACTGCTTCAACTATGCCCAGGGTGGTTCGCGCGTGACCAACCCGATCGGCCCGGGCAACAAGGCCACCAAGTCGCCGATCGGCCAAACGACGGTGCCGCTGGTGACCCAGATCGCCAATCACTTGTCCCGCACCGGCAACAAGTTCAGCGGCACCGAGCTGGTCACCGTCCTGTCGGGCGGTAACGACGTATTGATGGGGCTCAGCGACCTGCAGCTCCAGGCAACCGCCGCCGGCAGCGCTGCCGGCGCCCAGGCCTTCGGCGCCTCACTGACCGCCCAACTGGCGGCAGGCGCCACCAACCCGCAACTCGCAGCCCAGGCAATCGGTGCGGCCATTGCGGCCGAGAGCGCACGCACGGGCAGCACCTCGGAGACCATCGTCGCCGCCGCAGTCGGCACCGCCGCGCGCCAGCCGGGCAATGCCGCGGTGGCCCAGGCTTCGGTCTATGGCCCGATGGTCGCCAAGGCCCAGGCCGACGCGACCGCTGCCGGCAACAAGGCCGGTGCCGATTTCCTGGCGGCGAACAGCAAGAAACTGGTCGAGGACCTGGGCCTCGCCGGCGCGCAGATGGCCGCGCTGGTGAAGAACGAGATCCTGGCCAAGGGCGCCAAGTACGTCATCGTCGCCAACCTGCCCGACGTCGCCAGCACCCCGGCCGGCAAGGCCCGCACTGCCGACATCCAGCAGCTGATCACCGCCATGGTCAACGCCTTCAATACCCAGCTGAAGAGCGGCATCGGCACCGACGACCGTATCCTCTACGTCGACCTGTACACCATCAGCAACGACCAGGTGAAGAATCCGGCGCCGTACGGCCTGACCAACACCACCAGCCCGGCCTGCGGCCCGAACGCACTGGGCACAACGTCCCTGATCTGCACCAACAACAATACCGTGGCCGGTGACGTCAGCCGCTACATGTTCGCCGACGACATTCACCCGACGCCGTTCGAGAACAACCTGATTGCGCGCCTTGTTCTCAAGGAGATGGCGGTCAAGGGCTGGCTGTAAAACTGCAGTGAGGCCTGCCCGTGCAGGGCGGGTCTCTACAATAATCAGGAGAAAAAATGAAAGTACGTTTCAACAGCCTCGTGAAGGTGCTGGGCGCGGCCGCTGCGCTCGCATGCGCGTCGACGGCATCGGCCCAGTCGGCCGGCCAGCTCACCGTCAGCTTCGGCGTCAACCAGCTGACCCCGAAGGTCGAAAGCGGCGACATCAGCGCGCCGGCCCTGCCGGGCACCAAGGCCGACGTCGACAAGGATATCCAGCCGGTGCTGACCCTCACCTACGGCCTGACCGACAACATCTCGCTCCAGACCTGCCTGGGCACGCCGTACAAGCACAAGATCTACGGCGCGGGCGCGATCGCCGGCACCGGCGAGCTGGGCAGCGTGGAGGCGCTGCCGCCGACCCTGTTCGCACAGTACCGCTTCGGCGCCCCGACCTCGCTGTTCCGTCCGTTCGTCGGTATCGGCGCGACTTATGCCTACTTCATGAAGGAACGTGGTTCGGCCAAGATGACCGCGATCACCAACCCGGGCAGCGGCATTCCGACGACCTTCAGCATCGACAACAAGTTCACCTACACCGGCCAGATCGGCCTGGCGATGAACCTGGGCGAGAAGTGGTTCGCCGACGTGACCGTCAACAAGAGCAAGCTGCGCACCGACGTGCACTTCTCGACCGGCCAGAAGCAGCACATGAAGCTGGATCCGGTGGCGGTGCTGGTGGCTGTCGGCTACAAGTTCTGAGCCGCACCGTGCTTTGCCCGAAGGCCCGCCGCGTGCGGGCTTTTTCTTTGGCGCGGCCCGATCGCGCAGGGAGCTTCGCCGGCTTGCCGGCTCAGATAGAGGAGGGGTGCGCCAGGTCGCCGATATGGCAATGCGCCAGCAAATGCCTGCGCATCGCATCGGTGGCGCGGGCATGCATGTCCTGCACTTCATCCGAAGCCAATGCGAGGGCGCGTCGCTTGTCTTCGGCCCCGATGTCGAATAGTTGGCGGCGCAACAGATAGGTTTCATCCACTGCCTGGTCGATGCGTTCCGGGGGAGACGGTTCCAGTAACAGGATGGTTCGCTCCAGCCGTGCGCCATCCGGAGAGATCCTACCGGCGCAATATTGTGCGAAACATGCCTGGTACCAGCCGCTCTTGGGATGAAGATGGGCGCGGAGGATCGCCTTCAGGCGCGGCTCCTTGATCACGCTGCTCATGCCGCGCGCATGCTGCCACAGCCAGCCGAGGACGGCCATGTAGTTCTTGCCCAGCGCATCCAGCGCTGCATTTGCTGCCGCCACGTGCGTGCCGTCCGGTATGGCATCCGCGATGATGCTGGATGTGTGTCCCACTGCCCGTGCGGCAGACTGGATTGACCAGCCCATCCGGTCGACCTGGACATAGAGCTGGTAATAGCCTGGCCAATGCCAGTCGACTGCGTCCGGAGAAGCGACCAGTTGCAGGAGAAGTTCGTCGAGTTCGCGAATTTCACGAAATACCTCACTCGCTTGCGTCGGCTCGATCACTTGTGTCCTCCCAGGCTGATCTCATCCGTGTCATCTTCCCATGGGGGCGCAAAGGCCACGTCCTTCCAGCGAGGATGGTCGAGCTTCCATGGTGTGCCCGGACCTGTGCGCGGTCTTTTCCATCCGTAGAGGACACAGGAATGACCGGCCGCCAACAGGCGTTCGGTGGTCTGAACCATGTCCGCCGTACATAACTGCGGCGCCGAGGCGAAAAATTCATCGTTCTCCCATGGCGACTCGACACTGAATACTTGCCAAAAGTACTTGTACAGCTTCGGATGCCCGGACAGCGAAGGGGATGCGCTGGCATACACGATGGTCGGGCTTCGCTGTGCAAGACTGGCGAGAAATCGGAAACTAGGCCGTTGCACGGGAGTCTCCTTGCATTGCCTCGATCGCTGTTTTAGCTGCATGCATGTTCATTCTCCAATCCTGACAAGGTCGTTCTTACCAATTGATGACGACGGAAGCCGCGCCCCTACGCTTGAGTTCGCCAACGATCTCTTCGATCGAGGCACACTCCAGCGCAAGGTGTTTATCCGCCTTGCCGTGCGAAAGCGGAGCCGGAGGCTGCCCGCTTGTGGCGGTGGCAGTCTGTGGATCGGGAGGGAACAGCACGGCATTCAGCTTTGCCCAGGTCGCCGGATTGGGCAGGGTGGCGTACTTGTCCTTGGCATCCTCGTAGCGACGGGGCATGACGAGCGCTACCCCGGCCAGCTTCGCAAGTGCATACTGAGAGAGCTTGCGGGCCTCCCGCGCTTCACGCAATTTCTGGCGAAAAGATGGATCTGTCACTGGTGGCAGCGAATGCATGCTGGCTCCTTATTATGTGAAAGTAGATACTTTATCACGTCGAAAGAAACTATGAAAGTAGCTACTTGAACGGTCGTCCCAGGGGAACTGCTCAGCTATTGCCGCTACAATAAAAAGGCGCTGTTCTCGCTAAGTGTAGAAATTGAACTGTTGAGCCGAGCCGATGTCCAACCTGCACCCGATTGTCAGGAGGATCCGTGCGCCCGACAGGTTTTACCCGACTGCTTCGCAGCTTGCCGCTGCTCACCCGGCAGCAGCGCGCACAACTTGCGGCGGCCTTGCGGCCGGCGGTCGGGCTCGACAGCGTGTGCGCGACAATCGACGACGCACGGACAGCACCGCTGTGCTGCCCCGACTGCGGCAGCAGTCACCACTATCGCCACGGAACGAATCGCGGCCTGCAACGCTACCGATGCCGGGCTTGCGGCCGCACCTTCAGCGCCCTGAGCGGCACGCCGCTGGCACGCCTGCGCCACCGCGGCAAATGGCTCGACTTCCTCAAGGAAATGCTTGAGTCGCGCAGCGTGCGGGCTGCAGCCAAGCTGATTGGCGTGCACCGCACGACCAGCTTTCGCTGGCGTCATCGCTTCCTGGACGGCGCAAGGCGGGACCAACCGGAACGCCTCGCCGGCATCGCCGAGGCCGACGAACTGTTTCTCCTGGAATCGCAAAAGGGCGCGCGCAAGCTCGACCGGCCGGCCCGCAAGCGCGGCGGAGTGGCCCGCAGCCGGGGTATCACCCATGAGCATGATTGCGTGCTGGTCGCGCGCGACCGTGGCGGCCAGACCTGCTCCTTCGTCACGGGACGGGCCGCAGTAACGGCCAGGCAATTACACCGGCACCTGCTCCCTGTGCTCGATCCAGACGTACTGCTGGTAACCGACGGTCATCCCGCCTACCGGAACTTTGCGCGCCAGGCGCGCATCGCGCACGCCTTCGTCAACGTGCGCCTGGGCGAACGGGTGCGCGGCGCAATTCACGTGCAGAACGTCAACTCCTATCACCAGCGCCTGCGCGCCTGGCTGTCGCGATTTCACGGCGTGGCCTCACGCTACCTGCCCAACTACCTCGGCTGGCGCTGGGCGCTTGATGGGGAACGGATCGCATCGCCCGAGCGCTTCCTGAGAGCGGCAATCGGGATCTTCCACACTTAAAAGGAACAGCGCCAATAAAAAAGCCCGCGCAAGCGCGGGCTGTCAAAGCCTCCATAGGAGAGGAGAGGAAGCGATCAGAACTTGTAGCGCAGCCCCGCCAGGAACTCGCGCCCGGTGACGTTGTTCACCACCACGCTGTTGCGCGCGCGGCTGATGAACTGGTCGTTCGGCTCGTTGGTCAGGTTGACGCCTTCCAGCGTGAATTCCAGCTTCTCGTTCCACTTGTACGACAGCGACACGTCCACATTGAAGGTTTCGTTCTTGCCTTCGACGTCGTTGTTGTTCTGGCCCGGCACGCGGGTCAGGAAGGACGAACGCTTGGCGCCGGAGACGCGCGCGCTGAACTTGCCGTCGTCATAGTAGAAGGTCGCGTTCCAGGATTTCGGCGAGAGGTTCAGCAGGTCGTCGACGATGCGCTCGCTGCTGGTCGGCGAGACGGCGTACTCGATCTTCGAGCTTACCTTGGTGTAGTTCAGCACCGTGCCGAAGTTGCGGCCCCAGCCCGGCAGGAAGGTAAAGGGCTGCTGGTAGTTCAGTTCGAAGCCCTTCAGTTTGCCGCCATCGGTGTTGATCGGGGCCGTGACCTGGAACTGTTCGTCGCCGCTGAAGTTCGCCGGCAGCAGCGACAGCGGCAGGCCGGTCTCGCGGAAAGCCACGTTGGTGCGCAGCGACTGGATGTAGGTGTCGATGTTCTTCTGGAACAGTCCCAGGCCCACGAAGGCGTTCTTGCCGAAGTAGTACTCGAAGCTCGAGTCGAAGGTCTTGGCGCGGAAGGGTTTCAGCAGCGGGTTGCCGGTGTTGATGGTCAGCGTGCCGGTGGTCGAGATGGTGCCGCCCGGCGACAGGAAGCCCAGCTGCGGACGGGTCATCACCTTGGCCGCGCCGAAGCGCACGATGAAGTCGCGGGTCAGGTTGGCCGCGATGTTCATCGAGGGCAGGGTGTCCTTGTACTCGTGGTTCACCTTCACCGCGGTGCCGCCGCCGGCGGCCTGGTAGCCGATCGCTTCCAGTTCGGTCTTCACGTGGCGCACGCCGAAGTTGCCGCGCAGCGGGATGTCCCACAGGTCGTATTTGAACTCGCCCATCAGGTAGAAGCCATCGTCGCGCTCGGTGACGGTGCGGTTGTTGCCGCGCGCATTGCCGTTGGTGATCGAGGACAGGGTGAAGTCGCCCGGACCGCCGGCGGGGCCGGCCTTGATGCAGTTGCAGTAGATGTCATAGGCGCTGGCGATGGCGCGCAGGTTCGGGATCACCCAGCCGGTTGGATTCCCGGCCGGCATGTCGAGGCCCTTGCCGAAACCGCTGACGGTGGTGCTCAAGCCGGTGGATCCTGCCGCTGGAGCGAAGATCGTGTCGTTCTGGTTCACGCGGCGGAATTCGTAGGTGTCCGACTCGTACTTCTTGCGGTTCAGGCCGCCCTTGAACGTGAGGTGTTCGCTGGCTTCCCAGGCCAGGTCGAACTGGCCGACGTCGTTGACGTTGGTCGCGCCCTGCGGACGGATGCGGATCTCGCTGGTCGTGGTGTTCGGAATCGTATTCGGCTGGGTGCCGCTGGCCACTTGCGGCACGCCGATGATGCCGAGTGCGCCGCCCGCTGCCATCGGGTCGAACGGATAACTGATCGCCGGCAGGCGCTGGTTGCCGCGGAAGTCGATGGTGTAGCCGTTCACGTTGAGCGCGTCCAGCGTGACGGTGGTCTGCACCGGATTGCGGAACTTCGAGTTCGCGCGGCCGACCTTGGCGCTCATGCTCCAGGTGTCGCTGATCTTGTGTTCCAGCGTCAGGGTCGGCTGGCTGAAGGTGGTGTTCAGCTCGTCGAAGCGCGATTCCGAGCGGATGTCCACGCCGTTGTAGCGGCCATACAGAAGCGCGCCGTTGGGCGCGTACTGCGCTTCGACCACGCTCATCTGTGGCTTGCCGCCCTGGGCGGCGCTGCGGCTGAACGACATCGCCTGCAGGAAGTCTTCCTGGCGCGTCGCGTCCAGCTTCGAATACAGCATGTCGAAGGTGAGCAGGGTGCCGCGTTGCGGGCGCCACTGCACCGAGGCGGTCAGCCCCAGGCGGTCCTGGTCGTGGGTCAGGCGGCCGTACCTGGGCAGGCGCGGGTGGAAGTTGCCGGCGCTGCCGGCGGCGTTGTAGGCCTCGGTGGCCGCTGCGGAGGCCGGCAGGCGCGGCACGCCCTGGGCAGCCGGGCCGCAGGTGGTGGCGGTGGAGTTGGCCGGGTTGGCGGCGACGCCTTGCGGGGCGCACCAGCCGCCCGACGAGGGGCCGTTATCCCAGCGCACCGTGCTGAAGCCTTCTTCCAGCACGCGGCGCTTGGAAAAGGCGCCCGAGACCAGCACGCCGAGGGTGCGGTCCATGAAGGTGTTCGACAGCATGAAGGCCACGCGCGGGTCGATTTTTTCCGAGCCGTCGTTGTACTTGCCCTTGGCCGCGATGGTGGCGTTGAAGCCTTTCAGGTCGAAGGGACGCAGAGTCTGCAGGTCGACGGTGGCGCCGAGCGAACCTTCGTCGACGTCGGCCGAGGAGCTCTTGCGCACGGTGAGGGAGCTGAACAGTTCGGAGGCGAACACGTTGAAGTCGAAGCCGCGGCCGCGATTGGTGCCGCCCGAGCTGTCGGTGCCGCCGGTAGTGGCCAGGCCCTCGATGCCGTTGATGCGCACCCGGGTGAAGTCCTGGCCCAGGCCGCGCACCGTGATGTTGCGGCCTTCGCCCGCGTCACGGTCGATCACCACGCCCGGCACGCGCTGCAGCGACTCGGCCAGGTTCGTGTCCGGGAACTTGCCCATGTCTTCGGCCTTGATGACGTCGACGATGCCGTTGTCTTCGCGCTTGGCGTTCAGCGCGCTCTCGAGCGAGGCGCGCAGGCCGGTCACCTGGACGGTCTGGATCTGTTGCGTCTGGGAGGCTGGGGCGTCCTGGGCGAAAGCAGCACCGATGGACAGGGTGGACACCGAGGCAGTGCCGAGAAGGCACAGGGTGAGTTGGCGTAAGGCGGCACGCGGCTGTTGTTGTTTCATGCTGTCTCCATTGCGTTTCTATTCGTATCTGGTCAGGCCAGTTACTGAATTTTAAGACAATATTGACAGTTTTGGTCAGGCCAATTCAAATAAATACATGAACTGGCCTGACCTCTCCCACATTAGGGATTGCGTGACGACAGGGTCGTGTTGTAGAGCTTGCCGCCGATGGTGACCTGGTCGAGGGTGATGTCGGTGGCGTTGTGCAGGAACCAGGGCTGGGCGCCGTTCTTCGGCGTGCCGAAGTCCGAATCGCTGATGCGCACGCGGGTGATCGGCAGGATCGGGGTGCCGGCCGGGCCATTGAAGCTGGAAGCCACGGGCCCCAGCAGCACGAAGGCCTGGTAGCACGAGAACTTGCCCGAACCGGCGTCCACGTTGCCGGCACGCACGCCGCTGATGACGATGTCCGACACCTGCGGCGGCCGGATGCGCACCGCATCGTCGCCCGGCACATAGTCGCAGTCGATGGTGATGATCGCGCCCGCGGTCGAGGCCACCGGCTGCGTGATCTCCTTCGCGCCGGGAAGCGGCTTGTACATCATCGGCTCGATCCGCACGCCATTCGGCAGGGTGACGTCGCGCACGTACAGGTGGCGCAGGAAGCCGCCCCGGTTCATGTTGGTTTTCAGGCGGATCGCCGTGTTCAGCGGCTTCTTGGCCCAGTGCATGTTGCGGAACTCGAGCTGCTGCGCATACACGTGCTCGATGCCGCCGGCCATTTCGCTGCCCAGGGTCACGCCGCCGTGGCCGCTGTTCATGATGCAGCGCTGGATCACGATGTTGCGGGTCGGCCCAAACTGCGTATCGCGGTTCTTGCCGGCCTTGATCGCGATGCAGTCGTCGCCGTTGTTGAAGGTGCATTCCTCCACCAGCACGCCGTCGCAGGCTTCGGGGTCGAAGCCATCGCTGTTCGGGCCCAGGCTCTCCATGTTCACGCCGCGCATGTGCAGGTCCCTGCAGTTCACCGGGTGGTGCAGCCAGAACGGCGCCGCATTCACCTGGTAGCCCTGAAGCAGCACCTTGCTGCAGCCGATGAACTCGATCATGCAGGGGCGCAGGAAGTGGCCGTGGCCGAACACGCGGCGCGCCACCGGCACGCCGGCTTCCGACAGCGCCGGCAGGTAGCGCGAATCGGTTTGCCAGCCTTCGCCCTGGATCAGGGCGCGTTGCGCCTCGGGCAGCTCGGGCGCCACCTTGTCCAGCGGCTGGTTGGCCGGGTTCGGCGCGATCTCGGTGCGGGTGCGTGCCGGCAGGCCGCGGCCCTTCCAGTCCCACCAGCACTCGTCCGGCTTGTCCTCGAAAGGCACGCCGCCCTGGCCGTTCAGGATGCTGGTCCAGTCGGCGCCGGTGAGCGCGATGTTGGTCTGGTTGCGGGCATAGACCAGCGGCGAGTAGTTCAGGACGTCGTTGCCCTGCCAGCGCGACAGGGTCAGCTTGCCATTGGGGCCGCAGTCGAATTCGCCGTGGCGCGCATAGTGTTCCGGGTTGGCGGAAAAGTGCACGCGCGCGCCCGCGGCCAGGTGCACGTGCACGTTCGAGCGCAGCACGATCGGACCGGCGCAGTACCAGTCGCCGGCCGGGATCACCACCCGGCCGCCGCCCTTGGCGTGGCAGGCCGCAATCGCCGCCGTGATCGCCGGATAGGCGTCGGGCGCGCCTTTAGCGGGTGTGCGTAGGGTGCCATTGACGAGCGAGGCGGTCTGTCCCTTGACCTCGACCATGGCGCAGGGCCTGGCGCCGAAGGCGGTGATCGGGAAGTCTTCCTCGCGAAAGCGCAGCGGGGTGGCGAAGCGCGCGACGATATCGGCGGCGCGCTGCCACGGATCAGTCGCGGTCCTGGTGCCGGAAGGCGTGGAGCAACCGGCGCCGGCAAGCAGCAGGCCGGCGGCGGGAACGGTGCGCAGCAGGGCGCGGCGGCGGGGCTGGAAGTTCATCGGTCTCCTCACTTGCTGGACTGGAGTGACACGCGCACCGGATTGCCGGCGCGCGCAGCGGTGTCTTGCGCCAGGCGCTGCCACTGGGCGAGCGTGGTGATCTCGCCGGCGCGGCTCCAGGCGCCGCCGGCGTAGTAGCGCAGCGGCTTGCCGGAGGTGGCTTTGGCCAGGATCAGTTCGTTCAGCTTGTCCTCGGCGAAGCCCTCGGCGCCCGGCAGCACGACCGCGGTGCCGAACGCGCCGTTGCTCTTCTGCTCGATCCACTGCAGCAGCACCGGGCCTTCGCGCTTGACCGCGATGACCGGGTCCTGGCCCTTGTCGCTCGGGTTCTTGTTCAAGCCCACGGCCACCGTGATCGGCGCGTTGCCTTCGTACTGGAAGGTCGAGTCGATGCGGTCGAGGTAATGGCCGGCGTCGACCGTGAAGCGCTTGGTTTCGCTGACCGGCTTGCCGGCCGCATCCCAGGCGGCGTAGTGCAGCTCGAAGACCGCGCGCACCGGGCCGTTGGCCAGCACGCGCCAACTGGCGTAGTTCACGCTCGTGTAGAGCTGCTTGCCGTCCCATACGCCGGTGCCGCCGGCGCCGCGCGACTTGCCGACCTGGTACATGTCCATGCCCTCGCCCTGGTCCGTGTGGTAGTGGTCATGGCCCTTGTTGTACCAGCGGTCGACGATCGGATACGGTACCCGCTTGAACCACAGGTCCAGGCCGCTGGTGACCAGCACCTCCTTGGTGACGCCGGCAGGGGCGGGTGCGGCCAGGGCCGGACCGTAGGTGCGGTGCGCAACCTTGTCGTTTTCCCAGGCGAAGTCGTCGAGCCGCTCCTGCACGTAGCGGGCATAGGCCTTCTGGGCGAACACCGGCGCCACCGTGTCGATCTTCTCGACGGTGAAGCTGGCGCTCTTCTCGCCCGGGGCGAAGCTGTGCTGGAACAGCAGTTCGCCGTAGGCGATACCGACGTTCTGCGGGTCCTTGGCCAGCGGCGCCACGTTGGTCACCTGGTAGGGCAGCACGCGGCCCTTGCCATCCTTCACGGCGATCTTCTGGATCAGGGCGCCGGGCAGGGCGGCGTTCACTTCGCTCCACGGAATCGAGATGGTCTCGGACGGGCGTGCGATGGACAGGTCGTGCTGGACGGTGACGGCCAGCTTTTCGGCGGCGTAGGCATTCAGCGATGCGGCGCAGGTGGACAACGCGGCCGCGGCGAGGATCAGTCGTTTCATGGGTTCGCTCGGTGATGGATGCATCATTGCTGATGCTTGTTGTAGTCGGTCTTGCCCCCTTTGGGCACGTAATGATACGTGCGCACCTTGTGCTGGATCTCGAACGCCGGATTGTTCATCAGCTTGATGATCTCGGCGCCGGCCAGCAGCGTCGGGCCGTAGCCGTGCAGCGCGTGCACGCTGGTGGGACGGTTGTAGTAATAGACCATGTCGCTGGCGAGCGTGGTGCCGACGCAGGTGCCTTCCACCTCACCCTTGGCGGTGATGCGGGTCGACAGGCCCACCCAGCCGGCCTGCGCGATCGAGCCGTAGGTGGTGGCCGGGATCCAGCCCTGGTTGACCGCGTGCGCGATCACGTAGGTGAACATGGCGCTGGCCGAGGTCTCCAGGTAGGAGTCGTTGCGGTCCAGCATCTGGTGCCACAGGCCGGTGCCCGACTGCAGCTCGGCGATGCCCTTGATCGCGGCGCGCAGCTGGTTCAGCACCGGCTGGTATCCCGGGTGGTCCTTCGGCAGCACGTCGAGCAGGTCGGACATGGCCAGCACCGCCCAGCCGTTGGCGCGCGCCCAGTAGAAGCGCGGCGCGTCCGGGTGGTTGGCGTGCCAGCCGTGGGTGTACAGGCCGTTCTGCGGGTTGAACAGGCGCTTGCTCATGCCCATCACGTTGTTGACGGCGTCGTCGAAGTGCTTGCGATCGCCCGTCATGCGGCCCATCTCGGCCAGCAAGGGGATGCTCATGTACATGTCGTCGCCCCACAGCGAGACTTCCTGCGGGCGCTTGCGCGCCATGGTGCCGTCATCCAGGCGGAACTGCTTGTTGATCACCCAGTCGCTGCAGGTGTCGATCATGGGCTTGAGGTCCGGGCCGACCTTGGCCAGGCGCGCGCGGATCAGGGCGGCGCACATCGAGCCGGAGTCGTCCAGCGAGTGCGGATCCAGGAAGCGCGCGAAGCTGTTGGCCCGGTCGAGGCGGAACTTCTGTTCCTGGGCGCGGAAATAAGGGAGGGTCTGGGAGAAGAACCGGAAGTGGCGCTGGCTCATCGCCGTGAAGCTCGGGTCGCCGGTGGCTTCCGCCGCCTTCAGGAGGCCCGAGTGGACCACGCCCATCTCGTACACCTGGATGCCGTAGTCGCCCGCGCTGGGGGCGAAGATGGCGTCGGCGTGCGGCGTTTTCAGGTCGGTGATCTGGTCGCCGGTCTTCCTGTCGACGATGCGGGTCGGCGTGGCCTGGTCCATGTAGCCGCGGATCGCCTTGAGCTGCGCCGTCACTTCCGCTACCACCGGCTTTTTGTATGGCACCGGGTAAGTACCTTCGGAATGGTCCAGCAGGTTCTTGTTGTCGGTGTTGCGGTAGTGGCCACCCTGGGCCAGGGCAGGGCCGCAGGCGAGTGCGCAGCCAAGGAGGGTGGCAAGCGAGGCTGCCATCAAGGTCGTCTTCATATGTCTCCAGTCGGGCGAATTTGTCTAACTTATACGTCCAGCTACTTGTGACTACTTTTATTGGTCAGGCCATTCTAATTTGGTCCGACCAAAATAGCAATGTGGACTAGCCACTACCCGAAATTGTATGGCATACTGAAAAAGAACCTACCGACCAAGGCACTACCATCATGACCACCCAAGTTCCGCGCACAATCCGCATGCAGGCCAGCGACAACGTCGCCATCGTCGTCAACGACGGCGGACTGCCCGCGGGCACCGTTTTCCCGGACGGACTGACGCTCGTGGAAGGCGTCCCGCAGGGACACAAGGTGGCACTGGCCGACTTGCTCGATGGCGACCCGGTCATCCGCTACGGCGTGACCATCGGCTATGCCAACGGCCCGATCGCGCGCGGCAGCTGGGTGTCGGAGCGCGTGCTGCGCATGCCGGCCGCCCGTTCGCTCGACGACCTGCCGATCGGCACCGACGCGCGCCCGGCCGGCGAGCCGCTCGAGGGCTATACCTTCGAGGGCTACCGCAACAAGGACGGCTCGGTCGGCACCCGCAACATCATGGCGATCACCAGCACCGTGCAGTGCGTCTCGGGCGTGATCGACTACGCGGTCAAGCGCATCAAGGAAGAGCTGCTGCCGCGCTACCCGAACGTCGAGGACGTGGTCGCGCTCGAGCACGTGTACGGCTGCGGCGTCGCGATCGACGCGCCGGGCGCGGAGATTCCGATCAAGACCATCCGCAACCTGTCCAGGAACCCGAATTTCGGCGACCACGTCATGGTCGTCAGCCTGGGCTGCGAGAAGCTGCCGCCGGCGCGCCTGTTCCCGGCCGGCTCGATCCCGATCGGCAACGCCGAACCCTCGGTCGTCACCCTGCAGGACCAGCAGCACGTCGGCTTCATGTCGATGATCGACAACCTGATGCAGACCGCCGAGAAGCACCTGGAACAGCTGAATGCGCGCAAGCGCGAGACCTGCCCGGCCGCGAGCCTGGTGGTCGGCGTGCAGTGCGGCGGCAGCGACGCCTTCTCGGGCGTCACCGCCAACCCGGCCGTCGGTTTCGCTACCGACCTCCTGGTGCGCGCCGGCGCCGCCGTGATGTTCTCCGAGGTCACCGAAGTACGCGACGGCATCGACCAGCTCACCGCGCGCGCCGCCACCCCGGAAGTCGCCCAGGCGATGGTGCGCGAGATGCAGTGGTACGACGATTACCTGGTGCGCGGCGGCGTCGACCGTAGCGCGAATACCACGCCCGGCAACAAGAAGGGCGGCCTGTCGAACATCGTCGAAAAGGCCATGGGCTCGATCGTCAAGTCGGGCACCACGGCGATCACCGGCGTGCTGTCGCCGGGCGAGAAGCTGCAGCAAAAAGGGCTGATCTACGCCGCCACCCCGGCCAGCGACTTCATCTGCGGCACCCTGCAGATGGCGGCCGGCATGAACGTCCACATCTTCACCACCGGCCGCGGCACTCCTTATGGCCTGGCGGCGGTCCCGGTCATCAAGGTCGCCACCCGCAACGACCTGGCCAAGCGCTGGCACGACCTGATGGACGTGAATGCCGGGCGCATCGCCAGCGGTGAGGCTACTATCGAGGACGTGGGCTGGGAGCTGTTCCGCCTGATCCTCGACGTGGCCAGCGGGCGCAAGACCTGGGCCGAACACTGGAAACTGCATAATGCGCTGGCGCTGTTCAATCCTGCGCCGGTGACCTGAAGAATACTGCGCTGTTCCGTAGGGTGGACGGCTTCGCCGTCCGCACGTTCAACGTACCGATGCGAGCCACCAGCGGGCCGGGGATACGTAATGTGGACGCGTGGGCGGGAGACCCGCCCACCCTACGAAGAGCACAGCGCCACAAAAATCAAGGAGATTTAGCATGACCGAAGCTGTAAAAGGCAAACCCTTCAAACGCATCCTGCTGACCGGCGCCGCCGGGGGCCTCGGCAAGGTGCTGCGCGACCGTATCAAGCCCTGGGCCGAGGTCGTGCGCCTGTCCGACGTCGCCGACATGGGCGAGGCGCGCGAGGGCGAAGAGATCGTCCAGTGCGACCTGGCCGACAAGGAAGCGGTGCTGAAACTGCTGGAAGACGTGGATGCCGTGCTGCACTTCGGCGGCATCTCCACCGAGAAGCCTTTCGAGCCCATCATGCAGGCCAACATCCTCGGCGTGGCCAATTTGTACGAGGCGCTGCACAAGGCCGGCACCAAGCGCGTCATCTTCGCCAGCTCGAACCACGCGATCGGCTACCACCACGTCAACACCGTGCTGGATGCGAACTCGCCGACCCGCCCGGACAGCTACTACGGCCTGTCGAAGGTCTTCGGCGAGCAGATCGCGCGCTACTACTTCGACCGCTTCGGCATCGAGACCGTCTGCATCCGCATCGGCTCGAGCTTCCCGGAGCCGGCCAACAAGCGCATGATGAGCACTTGGTTCTCCTACGACGACCTGACCGAGATGCTGCGCTGCTCGCTGTTCGCGCCGCGCGTCGGCCATACCATCGTCTACGGCATGTCGGACAACGACAGCGTGTGGTGGGATAACCGCCTGGCCTCGCACCTGGGCTACAAGCCGAAGGACAGCTCGTCGAAGTTCGCGCACCTGTTCCCGGACACCTCCGAATTCCCGGCCAAGGACGACGTCACGACAATGTACCAGGGCGGCAAGTTCCTGCTCGACGGCCCCCAATACTGACCGGTGACCAGAACCGTGCTGGAACGCCTCACCTTACGCAACGACCGCCTGCTGGCCGAGGTCGTTCCGCAGATCGGGGGCGGCCTGGCGCGGCTCGACTGGCTGGACGGCGGCCAGGCGCAGCCCCTGCTGCGCGCCTTGCCGCCCGACGTGACCGGCACCCCGCTGCCCGGGCAGCTGGCCTGCTTCCCGCTGCTGCCCTGGTCGAACCGGATGGCGCCCTCGGGCTTTGCCTTCGAGGGCCGGCGCCACGTGCCGGCGCCGAACCGGGCCGGGGAGCCTTGCCCGATCCACGGCGACGGCTGGCAGCAGCCCTGGCGCGTGGCGGCCCATGCCGCTACTTCCCTGACCCTGCGCCTCGCGCGCCGGGATGCCGCGCCCTTCGCCTATACGGCCGAACTGCATTACACCCTGGCTGACGATGCCCTGGTGGTGGAACTGAGCGTGCGCAATGCGGGCGACAAGGCGTTGCCCTTCGGGATCGGCTTGCATCCGTGGATGCCCGACCCGCAGGGCGCCCGGCTGGAAGCCGGCGCCCACAGCGTCTGGATGGCCGACCCCGACAAGCTGCCGCTCATGCGCCAGGATATTCCGCCCGAGTGGCGCTTCGACAGCCCCGCTCCTTTGCCGCAAGACGGCGTCGACAACGTATTCGAGGGCTGGATTGGTGCCGCCCGGATCACCTGGCCGCAACGCGGCCTTGCACTGGAGGTACAGGCCGACATGGATTACTTCATCCTCTACGTGCCGCCGGGACGCGATTTCTTCTGCTTCGAGCCGGTGGACCACCCGATCAATGCGCACAACCTGCCGGGCTATCCGGGCCTGACGGTGCTGGCGCCCGGCGCGAGCCTGCGCCGCCGCTGCATGTTCCGGGGAGCGGCGCTGTGAGGCGGCTGTCCGTCGGTGTGCTGCTGGGCATGGCCATCACGAACGCTGTCGCGCAGGCGCCGTACAACGCCGACACCACCTACCGCAAGCTGGTCCGCGACTATCCCGACATCCGCATCGCCAGCCCGGAAGCACCGGCTCCGGTGCAGGTGCGCAAGGACCTCGTTTATGCGCGGCGTGGCGACCTGGCCCTGGGGCTCGACCTCTACCTGCCCGGCGCGGGCGGCAAACCGGCGCCCCTGGTGGTCCTGGTCCATGGCGGCGGCTGGGGCAGCGGAGAGCGAAGCAACATGGCGCCGCTGGCGGCGCGCCTCGCCGCACGCGGTTATGCCGCCGCCACCGTCAGCTACCGCCTGTCCGGACAGGCGCGCTACCCGGCCGCGATCGAGGACGTGAAGGAAGCCGTGCGCTGGCTGCGCAAGGGCGCGGGTAGCCACGGCATCGACCCGGCAAGGGTGGCGATTGCCGGCGGCTCGGCCGGCGGCCAGATCGCATCGCTGGTCGGCATGCTCGAGCCGCAAGCCATCCGTGCGGTGGTGAACATCGACGGCCTGTCCGATTTCACCTCGGAGGAAGCGCGCAGGCACGAGGACGACCCGAAGAAAAATCCCTCCGCCGCGGGCGCCTGGTTCGGCGGCCGCTACGCCGAGAAGGAAGCGCTGTGGCGCGCCGCTTCGCCCATCCAGCATGTAGGCAAGAACAGCCCGCCGGTGCTCTTCATCACCAGCGGCGTGCCGCGCTTCTCGGTGGGGCGCGAGGCGATGGCGGCCAAACTGGCCACGCACGGCATCCATTCCGATACCGTGGCGCTGGCCGGCACCCCGCATTCGTTCTGGCTGTTCGATCCCTGGGTGTCGCCGACCGTCGACGCGATGGCGGCTTTTCTCGAGCGCGTGTTCGGCCCCGTGCCTGCACGCGCGCCGTGGTCGCCCGACCTCGGCGACGGCCGCTACCGCAACCCGATTCTGCATGCCGACTACTCCGACCCGGACGCGATCCGCGTGGGCGACACCTACTACATGGTGTCCTCGAGCTTCGCCAATGCGCCCGGCCTGCCGCTGCTGGTCTCGAAAGACATGGTCAACTGGGAGCTGCGGGGCTATGCGCTGCCCCAGCTGGTGCCGGGCGCGCAGTTCGCCGCGCCCCAGCACGGCAAGGGCGTGTGGGCGCCGTCGCTGCGCCACCACGACGGCAAGTTCTGGATCTTCTATCCCGACCCCGACAACGGCATCTACGTCACTACCGCGCAAGACTTCGGCGGTCCCTGGAGCGCGCCGCACCTGCTCCTGCCGGGCAAGGGCATCATCGATCCGGCCCCGCTGTGGGACGAGGACGGCCAGGCTTACCTGATCCACGCCTGGGCCAAGAGCCGGGCCGGCTTCAACAACGTGCTCACGCTGCGCAAGATGGCGCCCGACGGCCGCAGCCTGCTCGACAGTGAAGGCAAGGTGGTCATCGACGGCGACAGGCTGCCCGGCTACCGCACGCTGGAAGGGCCGAAGCTGTACAAGGCGAACGGTTATTACTACGTGTTCGCGCCGGCGGGCGGGGTCGAGCACGGCTGGCAGTCGGTGTTCCGCTCGCGCAGCATCGAGGGTCCGTACGAGTCGCGCATCGTGATGGAGCAGGGCGCCACCGAGATCAACGGACCGCACCAGGGCGCCTGGGTCAACACCCCCCAGGGCAGCGACTGGTTCTTCCACTTCCAGGACAAGCGCGCCTATGGACGCGTGGTGCACCTGCAGCCGATGCGCTGGGAGGACGGCTGGCCGCTGATCGGCGCGCCGTCAAGCAAGCCAGGCGTGGGCCAGCCGGTGATCGAGCATGCCAAGCCGGTGGCCGGCGTCTTCCCGCAGCGCGTGCCGGCCACCAGCGACGAATTCGATGGGCGAGCCCTGGGACCGCAGTGGCAATGGGCTGCCAACGCGGATGCGCGCTGGTATGCGCTCGGTGCCCGCCCAGGCCACCTGCGCCTGTTCGCGCAGCCCGAGTTGCCGGTGCGTTCGCTGCCGTCGGTGCTGACCCAGAAGTTCCCGGCGCCGGCCTTCGGCGTCACCGCCAAGGTCGAACTGCGGGCGCAGCGCGACGGCGACCAGCTTGGCCTGGGCACGATGGGCCTGGCCAGCCACTGGTTCGGCCTGCGCCGCGTCGCGGGCAAGCCGCGCATGGTGCTGGTGCGCTGCGCGCAGGACGGCAAGTGCGCCGAAGAGGTGGGTGCGGAACTGCCCGGCTTCGCGGCCCACCTGCGCGTGCACGTGACGGCCGGCGCCCGCGTCGCCTTCTCGTACAGCGTGGACGGCCTGCGCTACACGCAGGTCGGGGCGCCGTTCGACGCCGCCATGGGCCGCTGGGTCGGCGCGCAGGTCGGCCTGTTCGCCACCGGCGCTGCCGGCAGCTTTGCCGACGTCGACTACCTGCGCATCACCCCTTGAGCCCGCATCGCGGGTGATAGCATCGGCAGACTTCCGTTCTCGATGAAGGAGCCGTCATGCCAATCGACCCGCAGCAGACCTATGTCCACCTTGCCGAAGACGGCAGCGCACGCAGCGTTCCCGGCGAATCCTTCTGGCAATTGCCGCCATCCGAACTCGACGCCTTCGGCAAGGGCTGGCTGGTCAGCGAATTCTCGTTCACGCAAGACTGGCCGAGCTGGGAAATGCACCCGCATGGCGACGAGTTCGTCTACCTGCTGGCAGGCAGCGTCGAGCTGCTGCTCGAGCGCGACAGCGGGGTGGAGTCGATCGTGCTGGAGGGGAGTGGCGCCGTCGTGGTGCCGCGCGGCGTCTGGCATACCGCCAAGGTGCGCGCGCCCAGCCGCATGCTGCACGTGACGCGTGGCGAAGGGACCGAGAACCGGCCGGCCTGACCGATACGATTCTTCCTCTACAATGCGCGCGACCATCATCATCCACTTGTCTTGCCTATGAACCCAGCTCGGCACCTCTTCTCCACGCTGTTGGCCATGGCGCCGCTGCTGGCCATGCCGCCTTCCATGGCCGCGACAGCCCCGAACCCGTCCGCGGACGCCGCGATCCGGGCGCTGGCCGACCAGACCGTGCGCGAGATCGTGGGCAAGGATATGGCGGCCATGTACGCCGCCACTTCGCCCAAGCTCAAGGCGGCCTATTCGCGAGAAGTGCTGATCGGGGCGCTGGAGTTGATGCAGAAAGGCTTCGGGAACATCAAGGAGTACCGTTATCACAACACGGAACACGGCGTGCGTGGCGTGAAGGACGAATGGATCCGTACCGTCACCTACCGCTACCATGTCAAGACCGACAGGTTCGACGAGGGCACTTACCTCAGGGTCGAGGTGACGAAGGAGCAGGGCCGGTATTACATCGCCGGCTGTGGCATGGAGCGGGTGCTGCTGAGGATCCCCGGTCCGAAGAAGTGACAATCCGTGTATGTGTGACGCCGTGCGATGACGTACAGTCGGCGTATGAAAACGCTCATCCTCGCCCTGGCCGCTGCTGCGGCCGTTCTTCCCGCCGATGGCTTTGCCGCGCGCTTGCAGGATCCGCAGCAGGTGATGGCCATGGACCTGAACGCCTGCAGGCGGCCCGTCTATCCCGCGGCCGCCCTGGCGCAGGGCGCCGGCGGCAAGACGACGGTCGAAGTGCAGATCGGCGAACTGGGGCGCGTGACCGATGCGCGCGTCTTTACCTCCAGCGGCAGGGCCGACCTGGACGAGGCGGCGCTCGCGTCCATGCGCAACTGCCTGTTCCATGGGGTGCTCGCCACCGGCCAGGCACCCACGGGATGGCTCAAGACGCAATTTGTCTGGATATCCGGCGCGGCGCCAAAGACGCAGGCGCAGGATGGGGTGCTGCTCGCCCGCACCAGGCAACTTGCTGAAGCGGGCGATCCGGTCGCCCAGAATACCCTGGGCGCCTGGTACCAGCACGGCACCCACGTCAAGGCCGATCCCGTGCAGGCCGCCGCCTGGTACCTGCTGGCGGCGCAAGCAGGCAATGCGATCGCACAGAACAATCTCGGCGTGCTGTACTACCGTGGGCTCGGCGTGCCGCGAGACCAGAAGCAGGCGGTCTACTGGTACGCGAAAGCGGCGGAGCAGGGGCACGGCTGGGCCCAGGCCAACCTGGCGTGGGCCTACCAGTACGGCACGGCGGGAGAGCTCGACATGGACAAGGCGCTGTCCTGGCTGACGCGCTCCGCCGAGGGCGGGCTGGCTGCGGCGCAGCTGCGGCTCGGCATGCTGGGGATGCAGCGCGCCGCATCCGATGGAGAGCGTGCGGCGGCGGTGGCCTGGATCGCACGGGCGGCGGAACAGGACGATGCGGCAGGCCTGTACTATCTCGGCCGCAGCTTCGAGCTGGGCCTTGGAAATGTCCAGGACGATCCACAGGCGGCGGCACTGTACCGCAAGGCGCTTGGCCGCAGTGAAGGCCGCGCCGAGCTTGCCCTGGGCAGGCTGCTCGCAGCGGGCCGTGCGGAATCCCCCGACGCGGGCGAAGCGCCCAGGCTGCTTCAGAAAGCGATGCAAAGCCGCCGTCCGGAGGCCTATTATCGGTACGCGCTCATTCTCGAGCAGAACGGCGATCTCGACCTGGCCAGGGCCATCTTCCTCCAAGGAGCGAAAATGGGAGATTGCAATGCCGCGCTGAAGTACGTCGAGATGCCGCCGTCCCACGGAACGCCGGCTGGCGATCTCGACACTCCTGTCGAGTGGCTTTTGCAATGGTGCAAGGCGCGTCCGGAGCTGCCGCCGCGGCTCTGATGGCAGGCGGCGGCATCGGCCGGCCTTCCCGAGCTGCTACACTCGCAGCTTCCTTCCGTACCTATTCTTGAACAGAACATGAAAAGCAGTTCGAACAGCGGCCTCGTCTATTCCACCGAGAGCGGCCGCATGTGCCCCGCATGCCGCAAACCCGTCTCGGCCTGCGAGTGCAAGGCGAAAAGCGCGGTCAAGGGCGACGGCGTGGTGCGCGTCTCCCTGCAAACCAAGGGCCGGGGCGGCAAGAGCGTGACGCTCGTGAAAGGGCTGGCGCTCGACGCCGCCGCACTGGCCCAGCTGGGCAAGCAGTTGCGCACCGCATGCGGTTCCGGCGGCACCGTGAAGGATGGGGTGATCGAAGTGCAGGGCGAGCATTGCGACCTGATCATGGAAACGCTCAGGAAGCTCGGCCACCAGCCGAAGCGGGCCGGCGGCTGAGCGCTCAGCGCTCAGGGGCCTGCGCGCCGCCCGCGCGCAACCGGTACCAGCCCAAGCCGATCAATTCATACATGGCGTACCAGGAGCGGCGCAAGCCCTCGGCACTGGGCACCCAGGCATGGATGCTGCGGGCCTGGCCGGTGAAGAACATGGTGGGCGCGTCGACCACCTCGAGTCCGGCGCGTTCGAAAGCGCCACGCGAGCGTGCCATGTGCATGGCGTCGGTCACCAGCAGGACACGCCGGACCTCGCTCTTGCGCAGCAGTGCGGCGCTGTAGGCGGCGTTTTCGGCGGTGTCGCGCGAGCGCGCTTCGACCCATTGCACCGGCACGCCGAAATCCTCGCGCAAGGCGGTCGCCATCGCATCGGCCAGCGAATATGGCTGTTCACCGGCGCGAGGCTCCCCGACCGTGCCGCCGCTGACGAGCACGGGCAGCTTCGTGCGCCGCTGCAGGTGGGCCGCGTAGCGCAGGCGCGCCAGGGCGGTGACATCGGGGATGTCGCGTCTGCCGTATTCCGGCGCATCGCGCAGCCGTCCGGCGGCGAGCACGACGATCGCCTGGGCGCCGGCGCGTTCCGGCGCGTGCAAGGGCGCGGTCATCCGCTCCAGCGGCCTGACGAACAGTTCCGCCACCTTCGGCATCGACAGCAAGGCCAGTGCCGCCACCCCGCCTCCCGCCAGCGCACGCCCGGTGCGCGGCCAGCGGCGCCACAGCGCCAGCCCGATCAGGATCAGCAGGAACAGGCTGGCGGGAGGAAGAATCAGGCTGCGCGGGATGGCGTTGATCAGTTCGAACATCGGTGTCGGGGCGGGAACGGTGGCTGTCAATCCGACATCCTAGCTCATCCTGCACCGATACCGGTGCAGGTCAGGCTTGCAGGGTGGTGTTGTAGGCCTTGCCCGCGATGGTGACCCTGCTCAGCTTGACGTTGCGGACGTTGTGGATGAACCAGGGCTGGTCCGCGTTCACCGGGGTGCCGAAGTCGCAGTCGGTGATGGTCACGTCGCGGATCGGCAGGATGTCGACCGGCTGCTCGCCGTTGTAGTCGAAGGCGACCGGGCCGAGCAGCAGCAGCGCCTGGTAGCACGAGCGAGGACCATTCTCCGTCGCGACGTTGCCCACCCTGACGCCCGAGATGTGGATGTGCTCCACGACTGGCGGACGGGTACGCACGTTGTCGGCGTTCGGCGCGTAGTCGCAGTCGAAGGTGATCACCGCGCCGGCTCCGGCGCCCACCGACTTGGGCTTGATCGGCGAGCCCGGGAGCGGGGTGTAGAACTGCGGCTTGAGGTTGACGCCATTCGGCATGGTCACGTTACGCACGTAGAAATGGCGCAGGAAGCCGCCGCGGTTCATGTTGGTCTTCAGGCGGATCGCGGTGTTGAGCGGGTCGGTGGCCCAATGCGCGTTGCGGAACTCGATGTCCTGCGCATACACGTGCTGGATCCCGCCCGACATCTCGCTGCCCAGCGTGACGCCGCCATGGCCGCTGTTCATGACGCAGTTCTGGATCACCACGTTCTGGGTCGGGCCGAACTGGGTGTCGCGGTTCTTGCCGGCCTTGATGGCGATGCAGTCGTCGCCGCTGTTGAAGGTGCAGCCGTCGACCAGCACGGTATTGCAGGCCTCGGGGTCGAAGCCGTCGCTGTTGGGACCCATGCTGTCCATGTGCACGCCGCGGATCTCGACCTTGCTGCAGTTGACAGGATGGTGCTGCCAGAACGGCGTCTGGTTCAGCTGGTAGCCCTGCATCAGCACATTGGTGCAGCCGATGAACTCGACCATGCACGGGCGCAGGTAGTGGCCGCGGCCGAACACCCGCCTGGCGGCCGGCACGCCCGCTTCCGACAGGGTCGGCAGGTAGGCTTCGTCGGTGCGCCACTTGTCGTTCTTGCCCTCCATGAGCGCGACCTGGGCGTCGTTCAGATTCGGGGCCACTGCCCGGATCGACGAAGGATTGAGCGGGTTGACGGCGATCTGCGTGCGCTGCGGGTTGGGCGCTTTTCCTGCCACGCCCTTGCGCTTTCCTTTCCAGTCCCACCAGGTCTCGCCATCGGCGCGCGGCACGCCGCCCTGGCCGTCGAGGATGCTGGTCCAGTCTTCGCCGGTGAGGGCGATGTTGGTCTGGCCGTAGGCGTAGACCATCGGCGAATAGTTCAGGCAGTCGTTGCTCTGCCAGCGCGAGATCACCAGCTTGCCCTTGGGTCCGCAGTCATAGTCGCCGTATTTGGCGAAGTCTTCCGGATCGTTGCTGAAGTAGACGTGGGCGCCCTTGGCCAGGTGCACGTTGACGTTCGACTTCAGGACGATCGGGCCTTTCACCAGCCAGTTACCGGCCGGGATCACGACGCGCCCGCCGCCCGCCGCGCTGCAGGCGGCAATGGCCGCCGCGATCGCCGCGTAGCAGTCATGGGCGCCCGGCGCCGGGGTGCTGAGCTTGCCCTCTTCGTGGTCGGCCACGTAGCCGGTCACCATGACCGCCTCGCAGGGCTTGGCGCCGTAGGCGGTAATCGAAAAATCGCGCTTGGGGAAGACGAGCGGTTTCCTGAACCCGTCGATGATGCTTTGGGCGCGCGCCCAGGGATCGTCTTGTGCCACCTTGGTTCCTCCGCTTGCGGCAAGCGCCGGTCCCACAGCCAGACCGGCCACCGATGCCGATGCAGCATACAGCAGCGAACGGCGTTGCGGATTGATGTGTCGCGTTGTCATGGGGTTTCCTTTTATTGGCCGGCGCCCGCATGCGCGCGCACATGGGCGGGCACGGCGTCGGCCGGGAGCGGGTGGAAGGGGTAGGGCACGGTCCAGGAGGGCGCCCCGCCGGCGCCGCAGGGCGCCTGCGGGGCGCCGTTCAGCAGCGAGCCGGAGTCGACGAAGCTGCCGGCGTCCGCGCCCGTGGCGAACGGGCGCACCGCATCGACACAGGAGCGGGCGCCAAGAATTTCGAAGGCGTTCGCATGCGAGACGATGCGCGCCCCTTTCGCCACGCCGACGCTGTAGCCGTGGCGGTAGACCGGGTGCTTGCGGTCGCCCACGTGGTAGTTGTTGAAGAGGTGGACCTGGCCGAAGCGCACGCGCGGCGAGCGGCTGGCGACGTGCTCGAACAGGTTGTGGCTGACAGTGACGCGCAGGCGCCCGGCATCGTCCGGCGCCTTGTCGCTGGCGCCGATCAGCATGTTCTTGGCGTGCAGCGCGAAATGGTTGTACGACACCGTCACGTAGTCGCTGCCCTCGCGGATGTCGAGCGAGCCGTCGTGGCACTGCTTGAGCTTGCCGTGTTCGATCGGCAGCGTGTCGTCGGTGACCGGGGCATCGGTGAAGCTGTTGCGGTCGACCCAGACGTGGTGCGAGGCGACGATCGAGATGCCGTCGAAATCGGCGTTCCAGCCGCCTTCGCTGCCGTCCTGCGGGTCCCACTCCGGGGCGACGTCGCAGGGGTTGCGCAGCCTGAGCTTGCGGATGATGACCTGCGAGACCTTCGACACCTTCAGGTGCGCGTTGACGAAGCCAGCGTCCGGGCCCACGCCGACCAGCGTGGTATTGGCGGGCAGCGCGACCAGCCCGCGTTTGGCCTGGTCGGCCTTGCTCGCATAGGGGCGGCCTTCGCTCATGTCGATGAGGCCGGCGACCTGCACGATCCGGCTGCCCTGGATGCCTTTTCCGAGCGCCGTGCGCAGCTGCGCGGCATCGGTGACGGTGAAGACGTTGGCGGCAGGGGCATCGGCGCCGCCGCGGGTGCCACCGGCCTGGGCGGCCCAGCCGTCCGGCGGCGCCACCTGGCGAATGGAGAAGGTCGGAGCAGCCGCGAGCGCGTGGCTGGCAAGTGCGCTAGAGAAGATCAGGGCGAAGGGAAGGTGCTTCATGGCGGGAGAGAATGTGCGCAGGGCGGACGGGGTAAGCGTCCGCCCTGCGTTGGTCACGGTCCGGAGACGCTTAGAACGTGTAGTCCGCGCGCAGCGTGAACGCACGCCCGATCGGCTTGGCGATGTTCTGCGCAAACACGACACGCGAGGACAGGCGCTGGTTCGACAGTGGCGGCTCGGTGTCGAACAGGTTGTTCACGCCGGCGCCGATCTTCAGCTGCTTGTTCACCTTCCAGCTGGTCGACAGGTTGTACACGCGGTACGGTGCGATCACGTTGTAGAAGGGCTGGCCCGGCTGCTGGGTCGGCAGCGCGTTGGTGTCTTCGTAGCTCGACGAGTACTGCTGCGTCAGCTGGGCGAAGAAGGGACCGTAGTTCCAGTTCACGCGCGCCTGGCTCTTCCACTTGAAGATGTAGGTGTTGGCCGAGGTCGAACCGGTGGACAGGGCGCCGATGCGGCCGACGCTGTCGACCCATGGGCTGCCGACGTCGTTCTGGCCTTCGTACTTGTCGGTATAGGTGCCGTCCATCGAGAAACCGAAGCGGCCCCAGTTCTTGGTCGGGTACGAGTAGTTCAGGCTCAGGTCGATGCCCTGGGTCTTCAGGCCGCCCATGTTCAGGCGCGTCTTCGTGATATACGCAAGCGTGCCGTCCGGGTTACGCACGAACAGGTCCTGGTAGCGCGCCAGGTTGTCGAAGATCGAATCTTCGTTGATCTGCGCGATCGTCCCCTTCATGTCGATCTTCCAGAAGTCGACGGTAGCGACGAAGTTCTTGACCGGTTCGATCACGAAGCCGATGGTGTAGGTCTTCGACTTCTCCGGCTGCAGGTCCGGGTTGGCGCCGGTGAGCGTGGTCAGGCGCGTGTTGCAGACGCGCTCGGCGTCCAGGCCCAGGCCGGCGTAGCGCGGATCGGTGGTCAGCGTACCGGAGCCGGCCACGTTCGGCGTGGCGCTTGGGCACAGCAGCGGATCGTCCCAGCTCGAGGTCGACGGCGTCAGCGTGCGCGGCACACCGTACAGCTCGGGCAGGGTCGGCGCGCGGAAGCCGGTGCTGACCGTGCCGCGCACCATCAGCTGTTTCATCGGCTGGTAGCGGAAGCTGGCCTTTGGATTCCAGGTCGAACCGAAGTCGCTGAAATGGTCGCCGCGCACGGCGAAGTTCAGGTTCAGCTCCTTCGTGACCGGCGCATCGAGTTCGGCATACAGGCCGGCAACGCGGCGCGCGCCGGTCGGGTTGTTGCCGGGCGAGCCAGAGACGCGCCACACCACCTCGTCGGCGATCATGCGCGCATCTTCCTCGTAGGTTTCACGGTGCCAGTCGCCGCCCACGGCCAGGCCCAGGGAGCCGCCCGGCAGATCCATCAGGGGGCGGCTCAGGTTGAAGTCGACACCGTAGTGGCGCACGTCGGCCACGCGGAAGTCCTCGCCGTCGGCCGAGATGCTCTCGAGATAGGCACGGCCGGCGGCATCCTGCGCGCCGAAGGGGTTCAGGATGCCGTTGGCGACGCCCGCGTACACGCCTGGCGTACGCACGAAATTTTCCTTGAAGCCGGTGTCGCGGTGGCTGTAGCCGTAGGAGCCGCCGACGCGGTAGTCCCAGCCCTTGATCTGGCCTTCATCGGCAACCACCAGGCGGGCATTCTTTTGCACGTCGTGCAGCTTGGCCGCGCCCAGCTCGTCCAGGCTCCAGGTCAGCGCCAGGTCTTCGCCGTTCAGGCCGGCCACGGCCGGCACGCCGCCGCTGCCGCCCGGGTACCACTTGCTGGCCTTGGTGATCATCAGGGGCTTGCGCGAAGCGGTCCGGACGTCGTAGTTGGTATTCGCACCGAAGGGCTGCGGTGGGCTGATGGCGTCGATGTAGGAGCGCGACAGGTTCAGTTCCACCGTCAGCACGCCGCCGTCGCCATGCGCGAGGCTGCCCTTGGTGAACAGGGTGACCTGCTGGTTTTCCGGCAGCAGCTGTGGGTAGATGGTCGGGTCGGTGATGCAGGTCTTGCCGCCGTTGGCATTGGTACGGGTCGACGGGATCGTGGTCTGCGGCAGGCCCGGTGCCACGCAACCGGAGGCGAAATACGGGTTGCCGGTGATGTTGGCCGACTTGCCGTTGCGGTAGATCGTGAAGTTCGCAGGCGATGCCGAGCCGCCCGAGGTGTTCGAGGTGAACGGGTTGCCGCCGAGGGCAGCCAGCTTGACCGGATCCCAGATGTTCGGGCGGTCCTTCTGCATCAGCGACTCGCGGCGCTGGGCGCTGAAGGCGGTGTAGACGTTCCAGCCGTCGGTGGCCATGTCGCCCTTGCCGGCGATGAGGGTCACGCGCTTCTGGTCGCCGCCGCCGGATTGTTGCGGCTGCACCGTACTGGCGTGGACGGTTACGTCCTTGACCGATTTCTTGGTGATGAAGTTGACCACGCCGGCGATCGCGTCGGTGCCGTACAGGGCCGAGGCGCCATCGCGCAGCACTTCGACGCGCTCGATGGCCGCCATCGGGATCACGTCGACGTTGACCGAGCTGGCGCCCAGTGCTTCGTTGGCCAGGCGGCGGCCGTTCAGCAGCACCAGGGTACGGTTGGTGTTCAGGCCGCGCATGTTGATCATGGTGCCGCCGCCGCCGCCGCCGACCGGTTCGTTGGTCGCCGCGACGGTCAGGGCCACGGCGACTTCCGTCATCGTGGTCAGGCCCTGGTTGGTCAGTTCTTCGGCCTTGTAGGTGGTCAGCGGCAGGGCATTCTCGGTGGCCAGGCGCTTGATCGAGGAACCGGTCACTTCGACGCGCTGCATCGGCGCGTCCTGCGCGATGGCGCTGTTCGTCAGGGTCAGGACTGCGGCAGTGACTGCCGACAGAAGGAAGCGTGGTTCGGTGATACGAGTTTGTTTCACTGCGAGTCTCCTGCTCAAATCAGAATTGCGTCCGGGTGTGTCCCTGGATCGCGCGAAGGGATACCCCGGGTATCCGCGCGGTGGTGACGAAGCCACTGCCTTCCAATACACGGCGCTGTTGCCCGTTTCAAGCCATCCCGGTGCGACGGCGGCAGGGAATCAGCAGATGATTGGTCTGTGGCAGATTCTACTTTGGTCTGACCGCTTTCGCAATCTGGACGAGCCAGTTATTTTCTGGTCTACCAGTAAATACATGGTGGTTGGGCCAAATATGCGAATGGCAATCTCTGCTCGAGGCGGGAGGGGGAGCCGGAAAATGGAGGAAGAGCGGAGAAGGAGAGACGCCGGCAGCCGTCCGGGCCGGGAGCCCGGACCGGACAGGGAAATCAGCCGCGCGAGAAGGTACGGGTCACGCGGTCGAGGTGGGCGCGCATGGCGGTGCGGGCGCCGGCCACGTCGTGCGAGGCGATGGCGGCAAAGATGTTGCGGTGGTCGATCAGTGTCTGCTGGCGCAGTTCCTCGGTCTGGAAGTGTTCCTTCAGCTTGTGCCAGAGCGAGCCGCGCTGGCTCCACAGGTATTCGATCACGCCGACCATCGCGCTGTTGCCGGTGGCGCGCGCGATCGCCAGGTGGAAGTTGCGGTCGGCCGATTCGTTGCCGCTGCGGTCCTCGTGGTGCTGCTCCATCTCTTCCACCGCGCGCAGGATGGCGTCGATGGCCGAAGCGCTGGCATGCTTGGCGGCGAGCGCCGCGACTTCGACCTCGATCAGGCGGCGCGCGGCCAGCACTTCGAACGGCCCGGGGCCGGCGGTCGGCACCTCGGCCTGGGGCTGGGCCTGTTCGCTGACGTACACCCCCGAGCCGCCGCGCACTTCGACCGTGCCGCCCAGTTCCAGGGCGATCAGGGCCTCACGCAGCGAGGTACGGCTGACGCCGAGCTTGGTGGCCAGCTCGCGTTCGGCCGGCAGGCGCTCGCCGGGGCGGATGTTCTCGGCGCGGATCAGCTCCTCGATCTTGGCCGAGACCACCCGGTACAGCCGTGGCTCGTTGACGCTGTTGTCGTTCAGCGCAGCGGTTTTTTTCATCGATGGGTCCGTCGTAATGATTGATTGGCCGATGCCAAAGGGCGCATCTTAGTTTGGTACAGATAATGTTTCAAGTGGACCAACCAATTATATGCCAACCGGGCCGTCTTTACGGTTGTGGCGTGACCTTGTTCGCTATGTCGCGCTCCGTGGCAGCACGAGCGAAATGCGCTCACTGGCCATCATCGAGCTCGTCGATCAGCTTGCGCAGTTCCTGGATGTCCGCCTGCGACAATTTCTTCTGGCTGCCGAAATGCGCGACCAGCGGCGCGATGCGCCCGCCGAACAGGCGCTGCACCAGGCTTTCGCTTTCGCGCGCCAGCCAGGCCTCGCGCGGCAGCACCGCGTGGTAGAGGAAGCGCCGCCCATCCTTTTGTGCGGCGATCGCGCCTTTCTTGAGCAGGCGGTTGAGGAGCGTCTTGACGGTGGCGCTCTGCCAGTGCTGGCTTTCGGAGAGGGCGACGACGACCTGCTCGGCCACCACCGGGCCGGGCGCGCGCCACAGCACCTCCATGACGTGCGACTCGGCGTCGCTGATATTGATGTGAGAAGAATGCGGCATGACAGTACCATTTACAGTTGTAATCTTCAGCTAGAATTACATCTGTAAACGGCATTGTCAATCCTTGCGCGCGCCTTTATGCGGCCGGCATGGCCGTTCGGTTTCTCATGGCTGGGGATTCCAGCCGCGGCCCGCGAACACCGCGGCGCGCGTCGACAGGCGCTCGGCCTGCGCACTGTCCATCTGGTAGCCGCCATAGCTGCGCGGCTGCCCGTCTTCCGTCCTGTTCCCATATTCGCGCCAGCCGCCCTCCAGGGGATTCGGCGGCGGCTTGCGGTACCAGGCGTCCGGAGCGATGTGCGGGCCGACGCTGCACGCGATGAAGGACACGTTGTCCCAGGTGTTGGCGGTGCCGGGCGAGCGCGCGAAATAGGTGGCCCCGATCGGCGGCAGGTTGCCCGCCGGGCCTGGGCCGCGCGTCAGGCGCGAACGCAGGAACACGAAGCCCGGCTCGTCCTTGCCCACGGTGCGCGCCTGCACGATGTAGCCGCCGCTGTGCGGGTTGGCGCTGTCGCCGACGGTGCGCAGTTCGCTTTCCTCGAACAGGGCGGCGCGGTTGTTCCCCCACACGAAGTCGACGTTGCCTTCGATGAGCGACCTGTAGAACCAGGCGTAGCCGTGCAGCTGCAGCGTGTCCTGCTCGCTCGAGAAGTGGGCATTGCGTGCGATCAGGCGACCTTGGTCGCTGCGGAAGAAGAGCGTCTCGGCCTGGGCCGAATGACCATCGCTGCGGCGGGTGCTGTTGTGCAGGGCGATGTCGCGCAGTTCCAGCATGTCGGCGTCCTCGGCCAGGAACAGGGCCCGGCCGCCCGTCACGCCGGCCGAACCCTCGGGCTGGCCCGCGCCCGATCCCGGGTTGCGGGTGTCGCTGTTGGGCGCGCGGATGATCGTCGCTTCGCGGCTCTGGCCGCGCAGCATGAGGTTGTCCTTGTCGACCAGGTAGAGCAGTTCCGGATAGACCCCGTCGCGCACGTTCACGGTGAGCGCCTGCGCGCGCGGCAGCGTCATGGCGTAGTCGAGCGCGCCCTGCACGGTGCGGAAGTCGGCGCGCCCGTCGTCGTCCACGGTCACGCTGTCACCCACCGGCAGATAGGGCGTGGTGCGGAAGGACCAGCGGGCGCCCTGGAAGCCCCGGGCGCGCAGCAGCCGGGCGTCGATCACCGCCTCGTACTCGAGGCCGCGTTCGAGCGCCTGCGGCATGCGCACGTACAGTTCCTTGCCGAGCACGCGGATCGGATGCTGGCGCACCAGGCGCCGGCGCTCGCCCGGCGCGACCGCGGTGACGGTTTCTCCCGGACGGATGACCGCGACCAGGGCCTTGTCACGCTTGCGGTAGACGCGCACGCTGCCTTCGCCGGTGAGGGCCGGTTCTTGCGCGAAGACGAGGCGCAGCGGCGTATCGGGCGGCACGCCGCGCTCGCCATGGGCAGGATAAGCGGTGGCGCCCGCGGGCAGGGCCGTGCCCCTTGGTGCGGCAAAGGCTGCGCCCACGTCGACCGTGAACACGGCCTGCGCCCATGGATCATCGAGGCTGCGCACCGCTACCCTGGTGCTGCCCGCGGCGCGCGGGGTGAGGCGCAGGGCGCCGCTTGCGGCGTCGGCGTGCGCGATGCGCGGATCGGTGGACAGTACCGCGATGCGGGAGGCACCGCCGACCTGGACGGTCTGCGGCGCGTCGCCGGCCTGCAAGGCGATGCGGTCGGCGCCGACGTGCACGGTCACGCGCTCGGGCGGGGTGCCGGCAGGGCCGCCGCGCAGGTCGAGCAGGGTATGTGTGCCCGCTTCCCAGCTGACCGGCCGCGTGGCCGGGAAGGGTGGCGCCACCAGCCAGGTGGCGCGGTCTCCGTCCACCGAGACGTTCACGAGTTCGCCCTGCGGTCCCGGTTCGGCCGCATGGCGCAGCACCACCGGCACGCCCGGCAGCGAGGCGTTGCGGCGCACCTGCTTGATGCGCTTGATCTCGCCGCCGCGCGACTCCAGCAGTTCTACCACCCAGACCTTGCGGTCCTCGCTCAGCTGCAGGCTGGCGCCCTGCCAGTCGCCGTTGGCGTCCTGGCGCGCGCGCAGCAGGAAGGGGCTGCCCACGGACGGGACGAAGCGCGCCTCGGCATAACCATCGGCGTCCGCCGCGAGCGGGCGCGGGCCGGCATGCTCGCGCACATGGCGCGCCACCTCGGACGCAGGCAGGGCGCTGAAGCCGTAGGGCACGCGCCAGCCGGCGTCGCCGCCGTGGGGGCAATCGACCAGCGCCTGTCCGTTCAGCAGCGAAGCCTTGTCGCTGAAGATGCCGGGACTGGCGCCCGGGTCGCGCACCACCTGCCGGCAACTGGTGGCGCCGGCGATGTCGAAGGCATTCGCGTCCGAGATGATGCGTGAGGCATGGGCCACGCCGACGCTGTAGCCGTGGCCGTAGGCGGGATGCTTGCGGTCGCCGACATAATAGTTGTTCAGCAGGTGGACCTGGCCGTAGCGCACCCGTGGGGCGCGTTCGGCGACATGCTCGAACAGGTTGCCCTTGAGCGTGACGCGCAGGCGGCCCTGGTCCCCAAGGGCGCGGTCGCTCGAGCCAATCAAGAGGTTCTTTTCGTGCAGCGCGAAGTGGTTGTAGGTGACGCTGACGAAATCCGAGCCCTGGTTGATGTCGAGCGCGCCGTCGTGGCACTGCTTCAGCTTGCCGTTCTCGACCGGATGCCTGTCGTCGGTGTCGGGAGCGTCGGTAAAGCTGTTGTGGTCGATCCAGACGTGGCGCGCGTTCGATACCGTGATGGCGTCGAACAGCGAATTCCAGTTGCCCTTCGGTCCATCCTGCGGATCCCAGCGCGGATTGACGTCGCAGGGATTGCGCAGCGCCAGGTTGCGGATCACCACCTGGGACACGTTGGCCACCGACAGCGCGCCGTTGACGAAGCCGGCGCCGGGCGCCACGCCGATCAGCGTGGTGTTCGCGGGAATGCGCACCGTGCCGCGCCTGGCCTGGTCGGCGCTGTCGGCAAAGGCCCGGCCCTCGCTCATGTCGATGATGCCGGCCACCCGCACGATGCGCGCCGGCGCCGCCGCGCCCAGGGCCGCCAGCAGCCCGGCGCGGTCGCGCACGGTATATACGTGGGCAGGATCGGCCAGGGCGCCGCCGCGGGTGCCGCCTTCTTGCGCGGCCCAGCCGTCGGAGGGCGCATGCTGGCGCTCGGCAGCCGGCACCGGCACGGCGGCGGTCGCGGGCCGGAACGGAGGCGGCGCGAGCGGCGCTGCCGCGGCGCCGGCCGCGGCCCGCCCCCGCCGGGCGAACCGCGCCCACACCCTGCGCCCCCCAAGGGTGCGGACCCGGCCCGCCGC